>DASPJC010000297.1:0-6982 GCA_035628815.1 Ohtaekwangia sp.
TATTCATCATACCGCCGTACCACTTGGGCGCCGTCTGTCCCAGGACAACACGGTCATCGGCGTTGATCACACCATCGGTCGCATCCGGCTTCCCGTCACCATTTGTATCGACCGTGATCTGGCCCTTGAATTTCAGGTCACCAGGTTTAGCGGATGCATCCCAGCCAGCCGGGTCTTCACCCTGTTGCCACACACCAACTTTTTCGTAATCATAGATCACACCGCGAGGCTCCCCGATAAACCAACGGTTGCCTACATCGTCTCGCCCATCTCCATAGAGATCGATAATCTTGTTGCGGAAAGAAGAATACGTCAGCGTGGTTTCCCATCTGAAATCGCCGCTTTGCAAAGTCGTTGCTTTCAGGGTAATCTCAACGCCCTTGTTCTCAAGTTCACCCATGTTTGCATAGATATCAGTCGAACCGGAAACCCGCGGCACATTCCGCAGCAGGATAATGTCATTGGTGTGTGCCTTAAACACTTCGATGGTACCCGAGATGCGATCACTCAGCAATCCAAAGTCCACGCCGACATTCGTCTGCAGGGTATGCTCCCACCTTAGCTGGGTGTTACCCATCCTGTCATCCATCAATACGCCGTTTACCAATGCACCGCCCATGGCCAGCGTGGTGGAACTCGCCTTGCCAATCGTCTGGTACGGTGTGATTGCCTGGTTACCCGACTTTCCATAGGAGAACCTGAGTTTCAACTGGCTGATGATTCCTGACGAGCGAAGAAATTCCTCGTTGTGCATGTTCCAGGCCAGGGCCATCGAAGGAAACGCGGCAAACTTGTCAGCCTCATCACCAAAAGCGGAATAACCATCGCGCCTGATCGTGAACGACGCCATATAGCGGCTATCGTATGCATAGTTTATACGGGCCATCTGCGAAAGCAGTGCAGATTCATCGGCAAATGAACCCCATGAACCGGACGTACCAGCTTCCAGGCGATTATACAACAGCTCATCGTTTACAAATCCATTTACCGAAACATTGGACCGGAAAAATTTTGTTTTTTGCGCGCTGTATAAGCCCGTAAAATCCACATGATGCTTGCCGAAATCATTGGCATAGATCAACAGGTTTTCTAGAACCCATCGGTTGTGCTCACTGCCTGAAACGTCTCCTCTTCCAGCGAGATTGTTGGTATTCCGCCCGAAGTACTCGGACAGTTTTGTGAATTCATATGCATACGATCCCTGCAGGCGATACTTCAAGCCCTTTAAAAAACCGGGAACGACTTCTAAATAGCCACTGCCGTTCAGGTTGTTTCCCCGGTCGAGGCGCTTTACATTTAAATCCAGCACGGGATTGACAAACAACAGTTCCGGATACATAGGATAAATCTCTGTCGAGCCGTCATCCTTGTAAGGCATGGAGTACGGACTCATCGCCGTGGCCATCAGAAGGTTCATACGCCCGCCGTCCATGTTTTTATGAGTATACGAGATCGAGGTGCCGAGTCTAAGAAAATCGACAGGCGTGATATCGACATTCGACCTGATGGTATACCGCTGATATTGATAGCCTTTCACGACACCCTGCTGATCCAGGTATCCGGCGTTCAGATAATACTTGGCATTGTCCGTACCCCCGCGCATGCTCAGGTTGTGATCCTGGATCCTGCCGGCTTGCGTCGCTACATCAATCCAGTCTGTGGTTCTCCCTGCATCGTAATTTTCAATCTCGTACGTGTTCGGCAGGACATTCGGGCTGGTGTTATTCGTGGCCGTTTTGTAGTCGGCATATTTTTGTACGTACGCGGCAGGGCTCATGGGCGTAAGTTCATGCGCCAGATCCTCGACACCGGTATATCCATTGTAGGTTATGGTCGGCTTACCGGTTGTTCCACGCTTGGTAGTGATCAGGATAACGCCATTCGAACCACGTGTTCCATAGATCGCCACAGCAGAAGCGTCTTTCAGCACTTCAATGGATTCAATGTCGTTCGGATTGATGTCATTGGTTGAACCAAAGAATATCACGCCGTCGACTACATACAATGGGTCCGTATTGGCGGAAATGGAGTTTGTTCCCCGGATAGACACTGAGCCGGTTCGGCCCGGAACAGAGGAGCCCTGGCTGATGTTAAGACCCGCAGTACTTCCCTGTAACGCATACATGATGTTTGTTACCGGAAGATTTGAAAGTCGCTCCTTCGGAACAGACGCAACAGAACCCGTGATATCCGATCGTCGCTGCTCACCATAACCGACTACCACGATTTCCGACAGCTGCTGGATATCGGGGCTCAATGACACATCGATAACCTCCTGATTCCCAACCGTGACTTCGTGGCGTTCATAACCAATGAAGGTGAAAACCAGCACCGCTTCTCCGTCCGGAACATTGATCGAATAATTCCCTTCGGCATCCGATGTGGCCCCGTTTGTAGTCCCCTTAATAATAATATTGACACCAGGCAGGGGGCTATTGTCGTCGGCTGATGCAACTTTCCCGCGCACTGTTAACTCCTGCTGGATCCGCAGGTTGTCCCCGTTGCTGGCGAATCCGGTATTGAATGCCAATACCGCGAAAACCAACATCGTCAGGCGTCTAGTTTCAGATAGTAAAAATCGTCTTCCCATAAGAATCATGTTTAGGTTTGGTAATAAGTAGTGGTACTGAAGGCCTTGAGATATCAGCCAGAATCAAAAAGAAAGTCGTATAATTTAAGGATAGCATCGCCGTTGAATGTTTGGTACAAACGCTGCCGCAAACCGTAACATAAATGTGCTTATGCTTTTACATTTCCCAGGGGGGGAGTTTGGGAAATAGAAGGGGCCGAATAATATCAAACCGTGTTAACCCTCGAAAAAGTCCGTTTTCCCGCAGGTTAAAACGATTGAGGAAAGATTTTTCATGAATGGGATCAGGCACTGCACTCCCTTTTTGTCAAAGCCGGTCGGCCGTAATTTATCGCTGTTGGTATACGCGTATATAGTCCACCGAAAACAATCCTGGAAAGGTCGTGTCTGTTGGATCTCCGCCATTCTGGCCGCCTATCGCCAGGTTCAGCAACATATAATGAGGCTGCCGGAAGGGATTGAAGCCGCTTCCATCCTGGTTCGCCAGAGCATCGAGCGCTACTGCATTCAGCCGGCGATCATCAACATACAACGCAATGCTATCCGCGGTCCAATCCATGCGCCAGACATGAAATGCGGATGACCATGTTGAATCACCCAGTGCTGATAATGGTGTTTTTGATGTCCGCCTGGCTTGTTTATTTTCCTCGCCCAAAGAAACGACGTTAGCCAGCAACATTCCGCGGTATTCCATGGTGTCAATCTCGCCGTTTGCGGGCCAACGTCTTTCAACGCCCAACGTCCACCAGGCCGGCCACATACCCTTTCTGACATCGATTTTTGCCCGCATTTCAAACCGCCCGTATTGCCCATACGTGCCTCTCCTTAGTTATTAGACAGGCGGAGGTATATTCAATCCGCCTGCTGTTTTTCCGCCAATCGTCGCTCATGGGATCGTAATCAGCATTTGATCTTGATGTCCGCCTAGCCTCGATCATCAGCATTCCGTTTTTGCAGTATGCATTTTCTGCCTGATACCACTGCAATTCTTCATTGCGCACAAAGCCGCGCTCATAATTCCATTTTGTTGAATCGGGTATTCCGTCCTTATGAAATTCATCGGTCCATACCAACACATATCCTTTTTCCTGCGCCAGGACACTCATTGAAACGCACGCGAGAAAGGCAACGAGTATATTAATAGAGTGACGTTCGTTCATATTATATCTGAATGTTAATGTTCTTCCGGCGAAACATGTTTGTAAAGCGCAGGCCTGGTCAACTTAAAAGTCCTTGTCAGGCAGCGATTCGTAATAAAGGTTCATTACAAAAAAGCTTTCTTTCTATTTACCTAAGCGATTTCGAGGAATACAGTACCACGGATTCCAGTTCCAACTTTCCTCCAAAATACGATGGCATGAAAACCAGTGAGGGGGGATTTTTGGTTTTCAACATGGGCCGACAGGTTTCGATAATGTTATGAACAAAATTTAACATCAAAACAGATACTTTCAGTCGGAACAGTTGCGATAAAAGACGAACTTTCAATATTCCACAGGCCATAAGAATTATGAAGTCTATGAACGTGAAGGCCCTCCTTGTTCTTACCAGCTTGAACCTGATGCTGTTTTCAGGTTGCCGTGTTCAACAACTTGCTGACAGCAAATCACTGGACACGCTGGCAATTAATTTCAGGAATCCGGCCCAGCAATATGGTATACGTTGCTGGTGGTGGTGGCTCAACGGCAATGTAACAAAAGAAGCCATTACCCGCGACCTGGAGGAAATGAAAGCAAAAGGTTTCAGCGGCGCGTGTATTGTAGACGCTGGCGGGCAGGATCAGCAAGGCAACGGGACTGTTCCGGAGGGGCCGATGTTTGGGACGCCCGCATGGCGGGAATTGTTTCTTCACGCTGTTAATGAAGCTGATCGCCTGGGTCTGATTTTAAGTCTTAATATTCAAAGCGGGTGGAATCTGGGCGGGCCTGATGTAACGCCCGAAGAAGCTACCAAACATCTGACGTGGTCTGAGATCAACGTGATGGGCGCAGGAAAAGAAGTGTTGCTGCCCATGCCCACGATCCGCGATAACTTTTACCGTGATATTGCAGTTGTTGCCTTTCGCAAGGGTGATAGCGTTGAACGTGCGCCCATCGCTGACCTTGCACTCAAAGCAGCCTTTGTCGAGGGCGACCGGTCAGGTTTCTTTACCGAAAAGTTGCTGACGGATGTTTCCGCCATCCCGAATGAAGCGGATGCGCCGCTCCAGGATATTATTATTCTGACGGATAAACTTACGGAGCAGGGAGTCCTGCACTGGAAAATTCCGGCGGGGGAATGGACGATCATGCGATTCGGATTCACCACTAGCGGTGCCGTTGTTTCAACGTCAAGCGGAAAATGGAAGGGACATGTGATTGATTATATGAACGCGGCCTATTTCAACCGTTATTGGGACACGCATGTCGACCGGTTGCTGAAATCCATCGGACCGATGGCCGGAAAGACGTTACGTTATCTTCAGACCGACAGCTGGGAACTTGGCGGTATAAACTGGTCGGATGAATTTGTATCTGAATTCCTCCACCGGAGAGGCTATTCGCCCCTTGCCTATCTGCCGGTCATTGCCGGGAAAATCGTCGAAAGCCGGCAGGTCAGCAATGCGTTCCTTGCGGATTTCCGGAAAACGATCGGAGAATGTATCGCCGAAAATCATTACCGGGTATTCGCAGCACGTGCGCGTGAGTATGGCATGGGTATCCAGCCCGAGTCCGCCGGACCTCATACGGCGCCTATCGATGGGTTGAAGAATTATGGGTACAGCGAAATCATGATGAGCGAGTTCTGGTCGCCTTCTCCACACCGGGCGCGCGATGAAGACCGCTTCTTTGTAAAGCAGGCGTCAAGTGCGGCACAGATCTACAACAAACGCCTGGTGGGCGCCGAATCTTTTACCACCATTGGCAGGCATTGGAATGATGTTCCCTGGGCCACGATGAAACCCGCGTTCGACCGCGAAGCCTGCTCCGGTCTTAACCTTGTCTTTCTCCATACTTTCACCTGCTCGCCAAAAGAAATGGGCTTACCCGGTCAGGAATATTTCGCAGGAACACATCTCAACCCCAACATTACCTGGTGGGATATGGCGGGGAACGTTTTCGATTATTTCAGGAGATCGCAATACCTTCTTCAGAAAGGTACCGTCGTCGCTGACGTACTCCATTATTATGGTGACCACGTCCCGAACATCGGCCACCTGAAAGCATTCGATCCGGCGAAAGTGCTCCCGGGCTACGACTACGATCTCATTAACGAAGACAGGCTCATGACGTTGACCGTTCAAGATGGACTTATCGCGCTGCCGCACGGCATCACGTATAAGATACTATCCTTACCTGACTTCAAGATCCTTTCCCTGAAAGCCCTGCAAAAAATCCGTATGCTTGTCATGGAGGGTGCAACCGTAGTAGGACCGAAACCGGAAAGAATGTTCAGTCTTTCGGGTGACAGCGTGGCCTTCAGAAAGTATGTCCAGGAACTTTGGAAGGTCGAAGATGAACAACAAGGGGAAAAAATCACCGGCAAGGGGAAAGTGGACTGGCGAAAAACAGCCCGGGAAGTACTCGATGGAATGACGTCGCCGGATTTCGAGTATCTCGAAAAAATTCAAGGCCATAATTTCGACTACATTCATCGACGGGAAAATGACATCGACATTTATTTCGTCAGCAGCCAGAATGAAAAACCGGTGTCGGGAAATTTTGCATTTCGCATGAAAGGAAAACGTCCCGAACTGTGGAATGCTCTTACGGGCGATGTAAAGGCAATAGGGTTTCGACAGGATGAAGAAAGAACGGTCGTGCCGCTCAGCTTCGATCCTTATGGATCGGCCTTTATTGTCTTCCGAAACGCCATACCCGTCGCCGGGCAGGATTCATCTGCAAGCCCTATTGGCTATAAACCCGTGATGACTTTAACAGGAAACTGGAATGTGCATTTTGATACCGCGATGGGTGTACCTGGTTCGCTGGCTTTCCCTGTTTTGGAAAGCTGGACATCGCGGACGGAAAAAAACATGCAATATTATTCCGGCAAAGGATTGTACACAACAACGTTCGATTTTGAATCTGAAAGAGGCAAGCGCTATTTCATTGTGCTTAATAATATCCAGGACGTTGGCATTGCCAGTGTAAAATTGAACGGAGAAACGCTGGGCGTTACATGGACACCGCCTTTCAGAATCGAAATAACCAGAACATTGAAAAAGAAAAATAATACCATTCAGGTTGAAGTGATTAACTCGTGGCGAAACAGGCTTGTCGGTGACCGCGACCTGCCCGTGGGAGAAAGGCTGACTAAAACGAACATCACCATTAAACCTGAATGGGAATTGTTGGACGCCGGTCTGCTCGGCCCCGTCAGGATCGAAGTAGCCGGACAGCGTTAAACGAA
>DASPJC010000298.1:0-2353 GCA_035628815.1 Ohtaekwangia sp.
CAATAGCCAGACCGGTACTTAAGGCCGCAAAGAGGAAAAGCACGTCCCTGGGGTCGTCAATGCGTGTGCGGAACCGGATGATTGCCATGGCACCGAAAACGCCAAGACCGCGCGCCAGGCTATCGCCGATGGCCATCATTACCATCGTCGTCACGATCGCGCCGAGTATAAGGGATTGAAAGAAATTTTTCGGATAATGTTCGCCGGTAAAAGTCAGGCGATGGGTAATGGCGATGATTGATGCTAAAATGAAAGCCCATACAAAACTGTAAAGAATATTCACCATCTGTGAGTACTCGTATACGGGCTGATCTGGAAATAATTCAAACATGTCTGCTGGATAAGATACTGGAATGCCCGTTAGTCATTGGTGAGCGCGGGTGTGGGTGTATCGAATTTCTGCCATGTTCCACCCCCGTCCGAGGTTCTTCCAAATGATTTATTCTGTTCCTGGATGCCGAACGTATAGGCATCGATCTCCCGTCCGTCGATATAGTATATTCCAACATCCTCACCATCGTTGGACAATTTGAAACTCGCATGAAGCGGCCCCTGCTCCTGCGCTTCATCGGCCCAGAATAAAATGAAGCCACCGGCAGGAATGGTAGTAGATGCGGGATGATCATCGGGGATTTTGAAATTAAAAGGGTTCGTTTTGTCATCCGACAGGTACATGCCGCCTACATCCACGGGCTGATCACCCGCATTGTAAATCTCGATCCAGTCGTCGAACTCATCGGTCCCGCCATCCGTATCAGGACAGCACGATACGTTGGCCGCCATAAATTCGTTGATCTTCAGGTTGGGCAACGGATCGGTATTCAGCAGATAGTCGTGCGCATCCTCCGGTGCATCCCAGGGGTTACGCGCCGCGAGACCCGAAGTATTTTTTGCTTCAACATAATAATCCACTTCGCCTGTGGCATGTTGCGCCGGTATCGTAACCGTGTACACGGCACCGCTAAGCGCCATGGTGACTTCTGTCCAGGTGCCGCCGTTGAACCGGTAGAACAATTTTACAGCGGCAATATCCAGTGCACTGGTGATCTTCGCCTGAATGAGTACATCCTGATCGAGCCCGGGAACCTTCGGTGTGCGTGACACGCTTTCTATCGCGGGCGCGTTGGCGGCATCATTGGATGAACCCTGACTTGTATTCCCTGACAGTACCAGGTTATCGGATCCGTCCGGGTAACGGCCATAGGACTGTCCGTTATCCAAAACGGGGAATTCCACGCGGTCGATCAGTTTTCCAGAAGCATTCTCGAGATAGACGGTTTCACCGGCAGACGTCAGCTTAAAATTCGTATGAAGGCCGGTACCGGTGTCGTCGCAGAACAGCACAATATATCCTTTGGCGGCGATCAGTGTATTGGCTGGAATAGTGTACTTGCTGATCTCATTGTCGTAGATCCGGTAACCGCTGATATCCTTTATGGTCGCCGCTGCGTTGTATAATTCGATCCAGTCATCCCCAGCAGCGTAGATCTCATTAATAAAGACATCTTCGTTCACGGGTGTCGGTTCATCATCCTCCGGCGATGCACATGCCATCAGCATGAGAGAAAGTCCAAAAGCGAGATATTGAGAGGGTGTTTTGGCTCGGGTAGACGTGGGCATTTTAAGGTAATGATTTCTTAAAGATAGGATAATATTACAAAAATATAATGGCTTGTGAGTAGCCTATCCCTTGCGAAATGACAATTACCTGTACAACGGAGGCCCCAATCACCGAAACGAGCCTACCGATGAAATTTTGGATTTTTGTCGATGTTCCTTCAAAATTTCCAGACGACTTTTGCGCCGGCGCCATACGGACTAATATAGAGTCCTGAGGTGGGACTGCTGGCGGGATTTCCGTTGTACAAATCGACGGCGTGTTTCGCGCGTTTCGTGAAGGCGATGCTGAACGGGATGGCCACCAGTACAACGGCAGCGCCACCAGCCGCCAGTCCCCATTCCGGATCACCCCCACCCACGGCCGTGCCCAGGGGAAACCCGATCATAAATCCCCCGATGGCACCAAAAACATTGGCAACGTCGTAGTTCGTTTTTGCTTTTTTGAACTCGGCATGTGCCTCGGGGCTGGATTCCATCAGCTGCAATACTTGTTTTGGTTTCAATAACTGGCCCCCCGAGATAAATTTTGTTCCCCAGAATGATTTTTTCATTTGCAGATCACCGGTTTCTTCCTGGGCGCTGGTGGTGAGGGCGGCGAGAATGAAGGAAACGAGAAGGACTGACTTTATCTTGTTCATGACAGAGGGGTTTTGATAAAATTAAAAAGTTTCCGTTTTCCACACAAGGTACGATATGGCTAACCTGAAAAAACGGCAAAACATGGCGACGGCCT
>DASPJC010000299.1:0-3639 GCA_035628815.1 Ohtaekwangia sp.
AATGCGACTCGCTGCTGATGGGTGACAAATGTGGCGCACATACATTCCCGTATATTGACGTGGAGAACAGCTCGGCCAAAATTGAGCATGAGGCAACAACATCAAAGATCGGAGAAGATCAGATTTTCTACTGTCTCCAGCGCGGCATCGACGAAGAATCAGCTGTAGCCCTGATCGTCAACGGATACGCTAAAGAAGTACTCAACCAACTTCCCATGGAATTTGCGGTCGAAGCCCAAAAGCTTCTGGCACTGACATTGGAAGGAAGCGTGGGCTAGGTCGCGGGTTTCGAGTTTAAGGTTTCGGGTTGTCACACTTGAACGATTTAACGTTACCGGCTATGGCTGCGATAAGAACATTTGAAGAAATTGTTGCCTGGCAGAATGCCAGGATATTGGCAGATGAAGTTTATAAAAGATCGCTTGAGGGGAGTTTTGCAAAAGACTATCCCTTGAGAGATCAGATCAACCGGTCATCCGGATCTATTATGGATAATATCGCGGAAGGTTTTAAGCGCGGAGGGCAAAAGGAATTTATTCAATACCTCTCTTACGCAAAGGGTTCTTCCGGAGAAGTACGATCGCAGTTATACAGGGCAAAAGACAGAGGATACATTGATGAATCTGACTATATAAAATTATCAGAAACCACAGTGGAGATTGGGAAACAAATCGGTGCTCTGATAAGGTATTTGAATCAGTCCGACATTAAAGGACCAAAATTCAAAAACAGGAAATCTTAACCGACGCACGCCAACCCCGAAATTTTGAACCCGAAACCCGAAACTTTAAACTCGAAACCCGAAACCTTAAACTCGAAACTGGCACCATGTTAACAATTAAGAATCTAGAAGCAAAAATCGCAGATAAGCAGATCCTGAATGGCATCAACCTGGACGTGAAGCCGGGAGAAGTTCATGCGATCATGGGACCCAACGGATCCGGGAAAAGTACCCTGGCGTCGGTATTGGCCGGCCGCGAGGAATATGAAGTCACCGGCGGTGAGGTTACTTTTCTGGGAAAAAATCTGCTGGACATGGCGCCGGAAGAACGGGCGCAGGAAGGTGTCTTTCTGGCCTTCCAGTATCCCGTCGAAATTCCCGGCGTTAGTACCATCAATTTCATGAAGACTGCCGTGAACAAGATCCGGCAATACCGGGGACAGGCACCGCTGGACGCTGTATCATTCCTGGGATTAATGAAAGAAAGAATGAAACTGGTGGAGATCGATCAATCTTTGCTGAACCGCTCCCTGAATGAAGGATTTTCCGGTGGCGAAAAGAAACGCAATGAGATCTTTCAGATGGCCATGCTGGAACCCAAACTTTCGATCCTCGACGAAACAGACTCAGGACTGGACATTGACGCACTTCGCATTGTCGCCAATGGCGTGAACAAGCTGCGGTCGAAGAATAATGCCACCATCGTGGTTACACACTATCAGCGGTTGCTGGATTACATCGTACCGGACTTTGTGCACGTGCTGTATAAAGGGAAGATCGTGAAATCCGGAACCAAAGCGCTGGCTATTGAGCTCGAAGCGAAAGGTTACGACTGGATTAAAGACGAAGTTGAAGTTGCTTAACGTATAGCTGCATGAGTGCTACTGTAACCGCTAAAAATATTACCGCCGAAGTCACGGCCTGGGTTGAGCGGAATCTTACGCCGACGGGCCTTGTGCCTGACCTCCGGAAAGAAGGACTCGATTCCTTTCAGACACTGGGGCTTCCTGGCAATAAATCAGAAGAATACAAGCACACGCCCATCACCCGCGCCCTGGAGAAGAACTTTAACTTTCTCTCCGATAACCCATCGCCAAATGATACAGCGCTGACAGGATTTTTCATTCCCGGGATCGATGCAGATATTCTTGTTTTCGTGAACGGCATGTTTGCGCCACAGCATTCCAGCATCGCACCTGCCGCGGCAGGTGTTTCGATCATGACGCTGAAAGAAGCCGTCGATACAAGAAAAGAAGTGATCAGTACACATCTGGCAAAACATGCGGATTTCAGGACCGATGCACTGGCGGCATTGAATACAGCATCGTGGATGGACGGTAGCTTCGTGCACATACCGCGGAATACAATCGTCGACAGGCCAATTATTATCCATCACATCCATGACGTGCAGCAAGGACAGGTGATCAGTGCCGCGCGCAACCTCGTGGTCGTCGAACCCGGTGCCAAAGTTACCCTTGTCGAAAAGATTGATTCCATCGGGTCGGCCAACGGTTTTTCAAATCTGGTGAGCGAACTGGTGGTGGCTGAAAATGCGGAACTGAATTTCTACAGCATTCAGAATGACAAGGGAAACCGGTATCACTACAACCTGATACAGATCACACAAGCTGACTCAAGCCGGGTCAATACCTATACGTTTACATTGGATGGTAAATTCATCCGTAACAATCTGCAGCTTGCGCTGGATGGACAGGGTATCGAGTCACACATGTACGGCTTATACGCCCTGACCGGCGATACGCTGGCCGATAACCATACGGTTGTCGATCACAAAAAAGCGCATTCGTACAGCAACGAATTGTATAAAGGTATTATGGACGGAAATTCCCGCGGTGTTTTCAACGGTAAAATTTATGTCCGGCCCAATGCCCAGAAAACAAATGCTTTCCAGGCGAACAGAAATATACTGCTGACGGACAAGGCGGCTGTCAATACGAAACCGCAGCTGGAGATCTGGGCGGATGATGTGAAATGTTCACATGGTTGCACAACAGGTCAGCTGGACGAAGAAGCTATTTTTTACCTGCAAACCCGCGGTATCAGTAAGGAAGCCGCGCGTGCCATGATGCTCTACGCGTTTGCGGGGGAGATTTTGGATAATGTAAAACATCCGGTGCTGAAAGATTACGTCGACCGGATGATCAGCGAACGGTTACATAAAGACTTTTGATCATGAATACGCCA
Source organism: Ohtaekwangia sp. (assembly GCA_035628815.1). GTDB lineage: Bacteria > Bacteroidota > Bacteroidia > Cytophagales > Cyclobacteriaceae > Ohtaekwangia. Next base: position 2,927 of record DASPJC010000299.1, read on the forward strand.
TCAGCCGTTTCCCCTGCATTGGATATCGCCAAGATCCGCGAACTGTTTCCGGTACTGCACCAGCAGATCAACGGGCGCGACCTGGTGTATTTGGACAATGCCGCAACATCACAGAAGCCTTCCACCGTCATCAATGCGCTGGTGGATTATTATACCGGTTACAATGCAAACATTCATCGGGGTATCCATACGCTGGCTGAAAAAGCTACCCGGGCATATGAAGCAACAAGACATACTGCCGTGCCGTTTATCAACGCCCGCAGCGAACAGGAAATCATTTTCACGCGTGGCGTAACCGAGAGCATCAACCTGGTAGCCGCTTCATTCGGCAAGGCTTTTATTCATGCGGGCGATGAAATTATCATTTCAGGACTGGAACACCACTCGAATATCGTGCCGTGGCAGATCGTGTGCGAAGACAAAAAAGCGAACCTGAAAATTATTCCTGTTTCGGAAGAAGGCGAGCTCGACCTGGAAGCATACCGGAAACTCCTTTCCTCAAAAACGAAGATGGTGGCGGTCAACCATGCTTCCAACAGCCTTGGGACGATCAATCCTGTCAAAGAAATTATCACCCTGGCACATGCCGTCGGTGCCGCGGTGCTGATTGATGGTGCACAGGCGGGGGCCCACCTGGCGATTGACGTCCAGGATCTCGACTGCGATTTTTACTGTTTATCGGCCCATAAAATGTACGGACCGACAGGTGCCGG
>DASPJC010000300.1:0-3050 GCA_035628815.1 Ohtaekwangia sp.
CGGTGCACCGTTCAAGGGCGCTGAGTACGAGCCGTGGGTAGACAAAGCCGAGCCCGCCAATCCCGATAAAGCCGGAAAGGACTCCCCGAGCTCGCCCATTTCACGACACAATGCATCACGAACAGGGTACACGTTCCGGAAATGGACGCAGGAGTCTGTCGGGTGGGATGCCGGGAACAAAGGCCCCTGGATCATCTTCCGCCTGGGTGAGTTCTACCTGAACTATGCCGAAGCGGAGATCGCCCTCGGAAATGAAGACGAAGCGCGCACCGCGATCAGCGATATACGCGGGCGGGTAGGGATGCCCGACGTTACCGAAACCGGCCCCGACCTCGTGGAGAAATACCGCGCGGAACGGCGCGTCGAGCTGGTGCTTGAGGACCATCGTTTCTTTGATATCAGACGGTGGAAGATCGGCCCCGAAACAATTGGTCAACCGGCCATGGGCGTTACCATCTACAACAATGGCGGTACCATGGAGTACGATTACAGCAGGGTCGCCGACAATACAAGGGCATGGCACGACAAAATGTACCTGCTGCCTATTCCGCAAACCGAAATTGAAAGGAGCCACAACACCCTTACGCAAAACGACCTTTATGGAAATTAAGGTGCATGTCACCGCGTAGTTCTCGATATTTAGTGGATTAACGGAAGGAGGTGAAAGCCTCCTTCTTCTTCTAACCAGGATGCCATGCGCTACACCTTTTCCGTTTCTGCAAAATTATTTTCTTTCGCCGCAGGTATTTTTCTGCTGGTGCAATGCAGGGAAAATCGCCAGTTTGAAGTGATGGACGCGTCGGACACGAACATTTCATTCACAAATGAGATTGTCGAGACGAAGGCGAATAACATTCTGACCTATGAGTATACATACAACGGTGGCGGCGTCGCGGTGGGCGATCTTAACAACGATGGATTAGCGGACATTTATTTTTCAGGGAATACGGTTCCGAATAAATTATTTTTGAACAAAGGCAGCTGGAAGTTCGAAGACGTTACGCAGCAGGCCGGCGTAAAGGGACGAACCGACTGGAAAACCGGCGTCACCTTTGTCGATGTAAACGGCGACGGCTGGCTCGATATCTACCAATGCTATTCGGGAAACGCACCCCGCGAAGGCTACAATAAACCGGTGATCACGGATTATGCCGGCAGGGCCAACCAGCTATTTATTAACCAGAAATGTAAACCCGGTGAAATCCCCACATTCGTGGAAAGCGCAAAAGCCTTCGGACTGGATGCCACGGGGACTTTCTCGACGCAGGCTTATTTTCTGGATTATGATCTTGACGGCGACCTGGACATGTTTTTACTTAACCATGCCAACATGTTCTACCGTTCAACCTATAACGTCAGGAAGTTGAGGAACCTGCGGCACCCTTTGTTTGGGAATAAGCTTTATCGCAATGACAATGGCATCTTCAGTGAAGTGAGTGCAGCAGCCGGCATTCATGGCAGCGGACTGAATTTTGGGTTGAGCGCTTCCATCGCCGATCTGAATGGCGACGGATGGCCTGACATCTATGTGACAAATGATTATGATGAACAGGACTTCTGTTACATCAACGACAGCAACGGAACTTTTACCGAGGCTTCCCACACACTGTTCGGTCACCTTTCGAAATTCGGGATGGGGTCTGATGTCGCCGATATAAACAATGACGGCTTACCGGAAATTTTTGTTGCAGATATGCTTCCCGAAGGTAACTACCGGCAGAAGCTGTTGAAAGGTGGTGATGAATTTGACAAGCACACCGTCTTTGTCGACAGTGGTTACCACCATCAGTATATGCGCAATACCCTCCAGCTTAACAGGGGATTTGCACATGACACGCTGCCACGTTTCAGTGAGATTGGCCAGATGGCCGGAATATCGGCAACAGACTGGAGCTGGGCACCTTTGTTCGCGGATTTCGACAACGACGGGCTGAAGGACCTTTTCATTACGAACGGCTATTTGCGCGATTATACAAACCTGGATTTTCAGAAATACACCATCCACCAGGAAGTACAGAAAGCCAATAACGAAAACCGACCCGTCGACCTGTTGAGCTCGATTCAGAAAATTCCGACAACCAAGCTTGCCAATTACATTTTCAGGAATGACGACGGTTTACATTTCTCAAACACTTCGGCGCAGTGGGGGATGGATGTGCTGGCTATTTCCAATGCCGCTGCCTATGGCGATCTTGACAACGACGGCGATTACGACCTGGTGATCGGAAACCTGAATGACGCCGTAACCATACTGCAGAATAAGCAGGACAGGATTCAGCGAAACCACTTCGTTAAAATACGGCTGGAAGGGAAGCGTCCTAACACACAGGGCCTCGGGTCGAAGGTGGTTATCTCGGCGGGCGATACCAGGATCGTGCAGGAAGTATACCATACGCGTGGGTACCAGTCTTCGGTTGAACCCGTGCTAACGGCAGGCATAGGCGACGTTACAACCGTCAGTAGTATTCGCGTCACATGGCCGGACCGCTCCGAGTCTGTTATACATGATGTAAAGGCTAACGAAACGGTGGTCATCCGGCAAACTGATGCCGTGCCCGGCAGGGATACAACCATTGCACCTAAAAGTTTACTCCGGGACATCACCGGGCCATCTGGTATTGCGTTCCGGCATAAGGAAAATGATTACGTTGATTTCAAGCATCAGAAACTTCTGCCGTACCAGTTATCGCGGCTTGGCGGAAAGCTGGCAACCGGGGATGTCAATCATGATGGCAACGACGATGTATTTTTTGGTGCCGCGCATGGTACTGCCGCAAAACTCTTCCTCGGAAATGATGACGGTACATTCTCCGAGGCTTCTGCCAAACCGTGGGACGCAGAACTGTACTATGAAGATATGGACGCGATCTTCTTAGACGCTGACGGGGATGGCCATGCCGACTTGTATGTCGTAAGCGGCGGGAGTGAATTTGTAATCGGCGACCCGCTTTACCGGGACCGGCTGTACAAGGGCGACGGAAGAGGAAATTTTCAACGGTTGCCGGATGCGCTTGACAATGAAACCGGCAGCGGAAGCTGCGTGGTTTCAA
>DASPJC010000301.1:0-33785 GCA_035628815.1 Ohtaekwangia sp.
GGGCGACTTTATCGCAGGATGACCAGCTTGTGTGCATTTCCGCCAACGCTTCCACGCACGCGGATCATGTATGTGCCATTGGGCAGCGATGATACATTGACGGGCAAGGCCTCATGCTTACCGGCTGGTAAGAAACCTTCCTGTAGTGTAAGCACCGGCTGTCCGAGGAGGTCGACAACATCGAGTATTACTTCACCGGGTTTGCGCAACTGAAGGTCAGTGTACACCACCCCTGTCGTTGGATTGGGATAAAGTGCAGACAGTTCATAGGGAAGGTCGGTCTCTGTGCGGAGGGGCGTCATAAATGTGAAATCCATATGCACCACGCCGCTACCACTGTTGGGATCACCCGGGTATTGGCCTTCCCCGGTTACCCGGATATAATAGTCCTTTCCGGCCTCTACAGGAAAATCTGTGATGCGGGATTGGAAAACAAAAGCCTCCTCATCAATATCCTTGTTACAGGCAAGCTGATCACGGTTGATATCCTGTATCAGCAGAAGGGTATTGAAATTACATGCTGAAAGATCGACGGTGATCTTGCCTTCTCCCGGCGCATGAAAATGCCACCAGACAGAATTTGATCCGTCCATGGCCGAGCCATAGATCGGCGTGGCACAATAGGCCAGTCTGTCGATTTCGGCTTCGTAAGTGGCTTTATAATTATACGACCCGTACCGCGTGGGTGTGGCGGACGGTGCAAGTTCTATCGCATCGGCATAATGGTCGTTTACGGGAACATCCGGTACGACTGCGTGTGATCCCTCGGTTGTGGGAACCGTGGTATCGTGTGCAACACCGTTCACGACTACTTTTTCGAACGTGGCATCGACCTGCGGATAGGGGTAGATAAGGTCGGCTTCATCGGCTTCCATTTCAAACATCAGCCAGAAGTACGTGTCGCCGCGCTGGAGATCCTGATTTCCTTCAATTGTAAATTCGCTGCCGGGATCCGTCACCGACCCGTATTCGTCGGCCCAGACGATTCCATTGTCGTCATCCGTAGCAATGAATGAGTCGCCATACGTCGTATAGAGTGTGGCCTTTTTGATGTGAACGGCGTCTGACGTCCCTGCTGAGGTGAAGGTCATTTTGCTGATATTGGCAGTGCCATTGTCGCCGGCAGCCCTGACGATCAGAGATATGATGACGGATGTCTTCGATTGCGCCAGCCGGATCACATTCGTGTACGACCCGAAAATTTCGGCCCCGCTGTAGTCGAGGGGTTGTACGGGCCTGACAGTAACGTTGTCGAGATACCAGTTTTCGGCCGGTGGCGGCGGTAGATCGGGATCGCCCCCTTCACCGGTAACAGGATTCTTATGTACAAATGCGATGTGAATGGGAATACCTTCATAGGCGGAAAGATCCAGCATCAGCCGTTCTTCATAGAGGTATCCGGGAAATTCCGGCTCGGTCCACGTCGCCAGCGTCGCTGTAAAATCGGCGCGGTTAGCGGATGCCGTAGAGATAAGAATGTGAAATGTGGATCCCCAGTCGTCCCACACAAATTCCTGCCCCGCGTCAAAAATGAGATGGTCTCCTGCTGCGGGTGTAATCTGCGGCGTCACCAGCCAGTCTTCATCCACCTGCCCGGGCAACGCATATTCAACACCACTGGTCATCACCTTGGGTCCAAAGAATCCATAAGTAGCACGTACCCAATTGTTGCCGAAGGCGCCGCCGAGGGAGTACCAGTTCCATCCTTCCGGGACCTCGCCCGCGGGGGTGCTGTCAAAGCTTTCGTAAAGGGTCGGAGCCTGTCCGGCAGCCCGGTCTGCTGAAACAACCAGCGATAATATCAGCAGCGCGCTCAATAATGGCTTACAAATTTTAAAAAATGTACATGGCGCAAGGCGGCCATGAGGGAACGCAGTAAAGAATTTATCCATAGCAATGCCTCCTGTAATGGTTTCAAGTTAAAATTTCCTTACAGACAGGAAACCGCTGGTTGACCCTTAAAGGATCTGAAAAAAAGCCGAAATATTCAGCGTGGATTTAGCGAAGACTGAATGAAGGCCCGGATGCGCTGCCTGCACAGGATGCCGTGCGGCCTGTTGTTACCCGAAGCAGGCGATAACGAGCGCAACGATGAGTAAAGTCGTAAGCCACTCGGCCAGGCGTTTGAGTGCGATCGACATCTGACCTTCAACTGTTTTTACGGATATGTGGAGTTGATCGGCTATGGTCTGGTTAGGCAAGCGGTGCATGCGACTCAGCAAAAATATTTCCCTGCATTTTGCCGGGAGCCTGTCGATGGCGCGCATGAGTAGTTCTTCCTGCTCCGCTACCAGGAGATTTTCCAGCGCATTGTCATTGGAAGATTCGGGGGTCGTGTATCCCGCCATCCGCCGTTGCGCGACTTTGCTGGATTCCAAAAAATTGAGACTGGCATTGCGAACGCTCTGATAGAGATACATTTTGAGCGAAAACTTTATCTGTAAAGTGTCCCGGCGTAACCAGATCCGGACAAACAGATTCTGTACGATTTCCTTCGCCTCGTCGATGTCTCCCAGGTATTTCAGGGCGAACAGTGTTAATGGCCTGTAGTACAGATCGAAAAGAAATTTAAAAGCCTTTTCATCGCCCTCGCTCAGTCGCCGGACCAGGTTTTCTTCTGAATACACTTTTACCTTTTTAGCATCCTGTTAACGGCTCTGGTTTCGATGCTTAAATTATTAAATTATTGGATCGCGGCGAACATCACTGGAATTTTTTGCGTATTTCTTTATTGCGCTGGTCGAAAAAGGGATGCGTTGGATAGCGTTGGAAAATAAATTATATGCTGCCGTTCCCGTAATTTGCGTGCAATGGAAAACAAGGGATTGATCTTTATTCCCGATATCAGCGGCTTTTCGCGGTTTGTCAGCGAGACGGAAATTGAACACAGCCGCCTGATCATCCAGGAGCTGCTGGAGATTTTAATCGATGCGAACGATATGGGGCTGGAAATCTCCGAGATTGAGGGCGATGCGATCCTTTTTTACAAGTTTGGCGATCCTCCCGACCTTCACGCATTATACCGCCAGGTCGAAAAGATGTTCCGTGCTTTTCATCAGAATCTCATAGCCTACGATCATCGCCGCTATTGCCAGTGTAAAGCCTGTATGGCAGCCGTTGGCCTGACGTTGAAGGTAATCACACACTATGGCGAGTTTACGGGATACAAGGTGAGAAACTTTCATAAGCTCATCGGCCGGGATCTGATCGTTGCGCATCATTTGCTGAAGAACAACATTGAACACCACGAGTACTGGCTCATCACAAAAAGTCTGTTACCTGGAAATCCGCCCGACTTTGCCACGTGGATGTCTTGGGAAAGCAGCCGGCAACAGATGGATGCCGGTGAGATAGCTTTCCGGTACACGCGGCTAACCGGATTGCGAAGCGAAGTTAAACCGGAGCCTTCTTCAGGCCTGGAGATGGAAAACAAAGTGAAAGTCGTTACCGCAACGCAGCTGTATGACACCGATATGATCACGCTGTTTCATGCGACGGGTGACTTCAGGTATCGCAGCCGTTGGCAGGAAGGTGTTAAGGCAATGGAAGAAGTAGGTCATTTTCTTCCGCGTGTCGGCATGAAATGTCGTTGTATCATGGAAAGCGGTGAGCATGTGCTCTATGCCAGCAGCTACCACTATCAACCGGATAAAATAGTGTTTAGCGAGACAGCGGAAAAGAAAAGCACGGTGACATATTACACCCTGGAAAAAGCCGGTCCCGGGAAAACGAAACTGACAATCGACTACTGTCTGGATGAAAGGGTTTCCGGCTCACTGCATAATGAAGAGAAACAGCGCATACAGGACCGGCTGACAAGATCCCTAGATAAACTGACTGACTTTATAAAGGAACTCAGGATACCGGGCGCGGACGCTTTCTGCAACTGAAGCGACTGTCTTATATTAATATGGCGTGCATGGATGCTCATGCGTTAATGATCTCGGTTTTTTCGGGTGTGCGCGGTCAGAACCTCCGGCGTAGCGGAACGCCTTCTTGAATTATGGTATGTTTCTTGCCTCCTGTTCAAAAACCTTCACCATGAGCCTGACCTTTACCTGGATTTTCTTCCGCGCATATTGCGGAGGGAACCGCTGTCTCTCCCTGTTCTTAACCCAAGCCGGATGGACTTTGCTGCTGATCCTCAACGCGCATTGTTTATCGGCACAAGATGTGATCACGCTCCGTGGTGATGTCATCGCGACCGACACCGGCAAGCCAATCCCTTACGCCAGTGTTCAACTTCACGCCAGCAGTACGGGCACGTCCTGCAACGAACGTGGAGAATTTATATTCAAAGTACCCGCAACATTGGCAAACGATACGCTGGTTTTCTCAAGCGTTGGTTACAGCACACTTAAAACCCCTGTTTCTCATTTTGCCTCCTTCAGGACTATAAAGCTGCAGCCCGCGGTGTTCGAATTGAAAGAGGTCACGGTCGTGGGCGAGTCGGCGCTCGATCTTCTGAAACGGGTGGTGGCCAGGATTCCGGAAGTCTATGATACTACCAATTTTCACATGACAGCATTTTATCGTGAAAATGTAAAGCTGGGTGATGTTGAGCTCAACTTCAGTGAAGCGGTACTCGATATTTTCAAGACTTTTAAAACGGACGACAAATACACCAATGACCAGCTCGCCATTGTAAAAGGGCGCAAAAAGAAAATTGACTTTTCGAAAGATCCGCAGTTGTACTACTGGATATCGGGAATCGCGAACGGTGCACGTTATAGTCTTGGCGAAGACATGGTCAAATACAACCTGGGGAAGTTCAGCCTGTTCAATCCTAAAAACTTCCGTCACTATAATTTTAAGCATGGAGAAACCATCAAAGACAATGGCCGCGAATTGATTATCGTCGAGGTTATCCCAAAGGAAAAAAGCCGCAAGGCGCTGTTCTCCGCAAAGGTTTATATCGATGAGGCCTCCCTGGCGGTTGCGCGGCTGGACTGGCAGCTTACGCCAGCCGGCGTCCGCTACCTGGAGCGGCAGGACAAAAATGTAGCGTACGCCATTATGCGGACAGTCGTTGGTGCAACGCTGGATTACCATGCCTTCCGTGTAAGCCTTTCCTATAAGCCGTTCGGTGGTCAATGGTACCTGTCGTCGGTCGGCAGACATTTTGAAATCCTGGTAAACAGCCACAAGCGCGATATGCATGACGTTTTATGGCAGACCGACATGAAATTCCAGGTTACCGAAATTGATACCACGAACCGGTCACCGATCAGGCAGGGTAATATCGGGGAGGATAAAACATCTTTCGCCAACCTCATCGGCGACGCATACGATGAAGCTTTTTGGGAAAACTACAACATTGTAAAAACAGAAGTTGTTGATTCTTCCACGGCTGTTCAGTGGGTATCCGACACCCTTGTCGTGAAAGGTCATACACCCGCGAGTCAACCGCAGACACCGTATTATAATGCGAAGGCGACTTTCGATCGTTCCGACACTCTGCGCGGTAAGCTGACACCCATGCGGTCCTGCTATGATGTCACCTTCTATCACCTGGATGTCGACGTTGATATGGACAAACGTTCGATTAAAGGAAGTAATCTCATACGATTCGATGTGAAGCAACCATTCCGGGTGATGCAGGTAGATCTGTACGCGAACATGGCAATCGAGAAGATTCTCTTCAAGGGCCGTGTCCTGAACTATACACGCGAGTTCGATGCGGTGTTTATTCAGTTCCCGGAAGTAATACGCGATCAGCAGGCTGAGATCCTGATACACTATGAAGGCATTCCAAAAGTTCCTGACTGGTCAATACCCATGAATGGTGGCTTGTTGTGGGATGCAGATGACAAAGGAAATCCATGGGCACAGATGGTCTGCCAGGGATCCGGCGCAAGCCTGTGGTGGCCCAATAAAGATCATTTGTCCGACGAACCCGACAGTATGAAAATTTGGATCACAGTCCCATCGCAGTACACCGAGGTATCCAACGGCAGGCTTATTCGCAAAGTGATTTTACCGGAAAACAAAACACGCTATGAATGGGCGGTCAGCTATCCCATCAATAATTATAACGCGACTTTCAACATTGGAAAATATGTGCATTACCGGGATTATTATGTTACCGACGATACCCTCACCCTGGATTATTATGTGATGGAGTACAACCTGGAACCGGCCCGGCAGGTGTTTAAGAACGTGAAGCCCATGCTGGCCTGTTATGAAAAGTATTTCGGAAAGTATCCCTTCGGCCGCGATGGGTTCGCCCTGGTCGAGAGCATTTACCCGATGGAACATCAGAGCGGGGTATGTATAGGGAAGATCACCCCCCGGCATACCACGGCTTATAATCCGTTGCTGTGGCACGAAGCGGCGCACGAATGGTGGGGCAACGCGATCAGTTGCACCGACATGGCGGACATGTGGTTTCACGAAGCTTTTGCCACCTACGCCGAATCACTGATGATCGAATGTGAAATGGGACGCGAACACGCGGTGAAATTTTTGAATGAACAACGGTCTGGCGTCGGCAATCGCTATCCCGTCGTTGGTGTTAGTAATGTCAATCATATTTACTATGACATCGCCGATATGTATGGAAAAGGTAGTCTGGTACTGCACACGTTCCGGAGCGTACTCAATGACGATACAGTATGGTTCGGCCTGCTGCGGGCTATCCAGGATAAATTCCGTTACACCACACTCAGCTCCGACGAGCTTGTGGCATTCATTAGCCAGAAAACTCAAACGGACTATTCTTATTTCTTCGACCAGTACCTGAAGTACACATCCTTGCCAAAGCTCGAGTTGAAAATGAAACAGGATGGAAAAGATCTGGTGATCGATTACCGTTGGCGCGCCGATGTAAACACTTTCGCCATGCCGGTCAAGGTCACTACCGGCCCGGACGTGTTTAATTTTATTTATCCACGCCCGGACTGGCAGCAATTAACTATCAGCAATTTCGATCTGGCTGAATTCGAAGTTGATGAAGACGGTTTTTTAATTGAGGTTGACGAAGTTTTGGAATGACCTTCTTTTTTAATCTTTCCGGTCTTCCTCGTCCTGTTCTTCTGACATTTTTCGGATCTGCTGCGCGTTCATGCTGTCGGGGACAAGGTGGCTCATGCCCACCATAATTTTATTTTTGGCACCAGAGATGATCTTGCTTTCACCGCGCATCAGTGCATCGTATCCGTCTTTTGCAACTTTTGCCGGATCTGACATCTTATCTTCGTCTTCGACAAGCTTCGAGTTTTGTGCGCCGGCCTTGTTAAAGAAGTCGGTGTCCGTCACACCTGGCTGCAGTGCCGTCATGGTTACAGCGGTATCTTTAAGCTCATTGATCAAAGCTTCTGTCAGTGAAAGCACGTATGCCTTGGTGGCATGGTACACGGCCTGCAGCGGTCCCGGCATGTTTGAAGCGATGGAGGCAAGTTGCAGGATCTTACCTTCGTTGCGGGCCACCATGTCTTTCAGGAAGAAGTAGGTTAACGCCGTTAATGACGATACATTCAACTGGATAATTTCAAGTTGCCGGTCGATATCCGATTCAACAAACAAACCGTATTGACCTTGTCCCGCATCGTTGACCAGCACGTTTACTTCAATGCCCTTCGCCTTTACTTCCTCATAAAGTTCGGCGGCCGCTTCGGGGTTAAAAAGGTCCTTCGCGATCGGCACGACATTAACGCCGTGTTTGAGGAATTCCCGGGAAGCTGTCTGAAGATCACCGTCCGACCTGGCGACGATAACCAGGTTGTATCCGTTTTGTGCGAAGAGCTTTGCTAATTCGTACCCGATGCCACTGGTAGCCCCTGTTATCAGTGCATATTGATTTTGATTTTGTTCCATAACAGTATTTTTTGTTGTCAATAGATTCGTTGCACTCAATCCATAAATGATGTGCCCCGAATATTCCTGCAAGAACTTTTATACTTACCGCTGGATGGCCTGGTTCGCGCGGAGATTTGTCTACAATCTCCCGCTGATCAGCCGTCAGAACTATTGCCGTACTGAATACCATTTGTATTCAAATCCTCGAAGCGGAATGGTGTATCCCGAATCATCCGGCTCAGCCACTGTTTCATCCAGTTTATTTTTGAGCGGCTGTCCGTCCAGCACGTCTTTATCGAAGCTGGCGGTCTGGTCGCTGTCGCTGAAGTTATGGACGACGAGTAATTTCCGGTCCCGCCAGTTGTATAGCATAGCCAACACGTTGTCGGAACCGGAGTTAATTATTTGCCAGTCGCCAAAGGCAATTTCAGGACAACCGTTGCGAAGATTGATCATGCTACGCGTCCAGTTCAGTAAGGAGTTTGGATCCTGCCAGGCGTCTTCCACATTTACGGTTTCAAAGGCATATTCCCCGGTGCCGATAACAGGACGCACGGGATGCCTGCTCCTGGTAAATCCGGCATTTGCTTCGTCATTCCATTGCATAGGGGTTCTTACTGAAAGACGCTCCTGTAGTCCAAGATCGTCACCCATTCCGATCTCATCACCATAACGCAGCACGGGCGTGCTGGGAAGGGAAAGCAGCACACTGTAGGCAAGTTCCAGGTGTCTTGGATCATTTTTCATCATCGGTGCCAGGCGTCGGCGAATACCCCGGTCATACAATTGCATATCTTTATCAGGACCGAATTTATCATAAACGGCCTGCCGCTCTTTTTTCGTCAGGCGACCCAGGTCCACCTCGTCATGATTTCGTAAGAACTGTCCCCATTCCGCTTCCTCCGGAATTTCCTTTGTCCTTTCCAGCGCATCGACTAATGGCCCCGTGTTGCCGGTTGCAAGCGCAAAGAACAAATGCTGGTTGACGAAGAAGTTGAACATCATATGCATGCCGTCGCCGTGTTCGCCAAAAAAATCTTTATTCTCATCAGGCAGCACGTTGGCTTCGCCGAGAATAATGGCGTCGCTGTCGAGGCTGTCAACATATCGGCGCATGGCCTTGAGGAGTTCGTACTGGTGTTCGAATTTTTCGCCCGTCTCCTGCGGTACCTCAATGAAGAAGGGAACGCCATCCAGCCTGAAGCCGTTGATGCCCCGCGCCATCCAGAACTTGATTACTTTCCTGATCTCATCAACGACCGCCGGGTTTTGCATATTCAGGTCGGGTTGGAATTTGTAAAACCGGTGATAGTAGTATTCTTTCGAAACACTGTCGAACGTCCAGATGGCCTTTTGTACACCCGGGAAGACCATACCCTTGTCGTGGTTCTTCGGCTTGTCGTCGCTCCAGACATACCATGAACGATAGGGCGAGTTTTTGTCCCTTCGTGCCTGTACAAACCACGGATGCTTGTCGGATGTATGATTCACAACGAGGTCCATGATCACCCGAATGCCACGTGACTTCGCCGCTTTGATAAACGCATCGAAGTCAGCCAGTGTGCCGAGGCGTTCGTCTACGTTGTAATAATCTTTGACGTCGTAGCCATCGTCCAGACCGGGCGAAGGCTGGAAGGGCGCCAGCCAGATGGCATCAGCGCCAAGGCTGTCAATGTACCCCAATCTTGAAGTCAGTCCTTTGAAGTCGCCGAACCCATCGTTGTCACTGTCCTTAAATACCTCCACATCCAGTGTATAAAATATACTTTTTTTGTACCAGAGGTCTTCGGTTGAATCCTGTACTGTCACCTGTTCACGGGATCTTTGCCGCTGCCGGGCATCTTTTTTCAACCAGAGAATTGCACCTAAGGCAATGACTAACAGGAGCACGAGAATCACGATGGTACTTTTTCGCATAGGAAGGGAGGTTGAGTATAAAAATGTCAGGCGATTGCAACGCGTTGTTTTGTTCGCATGGATTCATAAATGGCTTGCAGTATTTTGACGTCCTGGCGGCCCATTTCTCCGGGGACAGGCGTGGGACGGCCGTCTTTGATTGCCTGTGCAAAATCGTCCATTTGCGCGGCCTGTTGGTTGATACTTTTGAAGTTTAAAGATGTATCGGTGGTCTTGCCGCGAATTCCCTTGTATGCATAGGCCGGTGACAATTCAAAATAACCTTTCGCAGCTTCGGCCCTTAGCTTGTTATAATTCTCGGAATAGCTGGATTTGCACGCGGCAACGATGCCGCCGGGCATCTCCATTTGCCAGGTTATGGATTCCTCCACTTCACTGAATTTTTTCAGATCTGTTTTTTGTCCCTCCTGCGCAATCACTGCGATTGGCTCCAGGCCAGTTGTGTAACGAACGCCCTGTACGCAGTAAATGCCGAGATCCATCAATGGTCCACCGCCGGCCAGTTCTTTATGAAGCCTCCACCCGTCCACTTTCTTCTGACCGTTTTCGGCTTCCATTCTTTTAATTTCACCGAAGATCTTATCCTGGCCCAGCCGCATCATTTCCTTGTTGTACGGATCGAAATGCAAGCGGTAGCCAATGGAAAGCATTTTGCCTGCCTGCTTGCAGGCGGCAATCATTTCGTCGCAGTCCGCCACCGTTATGGCCATCGGTTTTTCGCAAATCACATGTTTTCCCGCCCGGGCAGCGCGGACGACATATTCCTTGTGCATTGCGTTGGGCAGCACCACGTATATGATGTCGATATCCGGGTTGTCTTTTATTGCGTCGAAGGTCTCGTAACTGTAGACGTTATCATGGGGAAGATCATATTTTTTTTTCCACTTCTCCGCTTTGTCGGGTGTTCCCGTTACAGCGCCGGCCAGGTAGCAGTGCGTTGTTTCCTTTAACGCAGGCGCCAGTTGCTCGGAGCTGTACTGGCCGAGTCCAACGAGCGCAATGCCGAGTTTCTTGCCAACCTGGGGGGCACTTGTTTTTTCTTCACTTTTGCTCTCCGGCTGCGTCTTGCCCTGGCAGGAGGAGGCGAGTCCGGACAAAGCAAATGCCGAGGCGGCAGAGACGCCAAGGCTTAATGAGGTATGGATGAATTTTCTGCGGGAGTACTGATCAGTAGTTTTCATAGCGATGGCGTTTAGCGATCCCGCATGGACAAATTAAAATCCATACCTGCGGGATGTACCAGCGTTTTGGGGTTTGTATTGCTAACCCCTTCCGTATTGTAGAATATTTGCTAGGAATGACTTGTCAGGCAGCCAACCAGGGCATCAAAATTTGAAAGTTCCCCGCCTGAATCCGTTGTGCGATAGCCGTCGAACAAAACTAAAACCGCCGTTAATCGGCGGCGCTGAAAATTATCGTTGGATGAACCGTATTATGTTACCGTCGGGGTCATCGACGTAGAATTCACGGGTGCCCCAGCTTTGATCGAGCGGCCCCTGGTGAACAGGTGATTCTTTTTTACGGGTATCCAGGCCACGGCTGATAAACTTGTTAAACAGGCCATCGATGTCATTCACAATGATCGCGAAGCGGTTTCCGCAGATACCGTCACCGCTATGGGACGAAAGGTGAAGTTCGCCGCTATCACGAATGAGTATCGTGAAGGCCGGGTTGCCCGACAGCGGCCAGGTTCCGCGGTGGGTGAAATCCAAAACACGTGTATAGAACGATACGGATTCGTGGATTTCCCTGCATTTGACAATGGGAATGATATTCATGATGGTTTTGACCTTTTGCCGGCCTGTGCAGAAATAATTTAACAAAACGGGAGCTTTGGATCAATAGTCACCCGCGATAAGGAGTATGCCTTCCGTTAGCGATAGGAGCGGCACCCCGCAGTAGCGCGGGCAGGAGCGATGGCACGAGGAGTATAGCGGATAGCGCGGGCCCGAGCAGGATGTTGGTATGACAGGCAGCGCATTAACCGAGGGCAACGGCATGACCTTTTTCTTTTCGATTTGCCGGTTACCCGTTAAAATAAAGTACATTTGATTACACCCTCATCTGAATAAAAATCATGATCACTCCTGTATTTCGCGCCCTGTGTACACTTGGTGTATTACTGGCTACGTTTTCGCTTTGTGCCCAGAAAAAATCAACGCCGCCCAACATCATTCTTATTCTTGCTGACGACATGGGCTATGCCGACGTTCAGGGGTACGGTGCCGTGTACCCTACACCGAATATTTTCAGACTTCAGCAGGAGGGTATGAAGTTCACCAGTTTCTACGCGCAGCCTCAGTGCTCGCCATCGCGGGCGGCACTTATGACAGGATGTTATCCACAGCGTGTAGGCATACCGTGGGTTGTGTTGCCGGAAGGACCGGAAGCTGCAAAGGACAAATATTTTGTGGGTCTTCATCCCGAGGAGCAGACCCTTGCCGAATTGCTCCGGCAAAAGGAATATGCAACCGCGTGCATCGGCAAGTGGCATCTCGGCCATCTGCTGCCGCACCTTCCCCTTCAGCACGGATTTGATGAGTACTTCGGTTTGCCATACAGCAACGATATGGGACCTGAAAAATTTGCCAGCTGGCCAGAACTTCCATTGATTGAAGGCAATGAAGTCGTTGAGAAAAACCCGGACCAATCGGCGCTTACAGCCCGGTATACAATGAAGGCACTCGCTTTTATTGACAAGAGCGCGAAGAAGCCTTTTTTTCTTTACCTGGCGCACACCATGCCCCACATACCCATTTACGCTTCCGGGAAGTTCAAGGACAAATCGGGCAAGGGATCGTATGCCGATGTGGTGCAGGAGCTGGACTGGTCTGTTGGCGAGGTGATGAAAGCGCTGAAGAGACACAAGCTTGATAAAAATACGCTGGTGATCTTTGTATCAGATAACGGTCCGTGGCTGCGTTACGGCAATCATGGAGGGTCGGCGGGCATGTTCCGCGAGGGAAAAGGTACCACGTTCGAGGGGGGTGTGCGGGTACCGATGATCGCACGATGGCCGGGGCACATTAAGGCAGGATCGTCCACCGATGCCGTCGCCGCGCTTTTTGATTTGCTGCCGACGGTGGTAGACGTTACCGGTGTGCAAGGGCCATCGCGAAAGATCGACGGAAAAAGTATTCTCCCATTATTGACGGGCGCATCAGCCAGCGCCGGACGTGACGTTCATTATTACTTTCAGGTCAATCACCTTCAGGCTATACGCAAGGGGAAATGGAAACTTCATCTGCCACATGGTTACGATCACGTTCCGGAACCGGGCGTGGATGGCGCGGATGGTAAAACGATGCCGCAGCAAATCCCGCTGTCGTTATTCGACCTGGACAATGATCCCGCGGAAACAAAAGATCTCGCAGCACAGCATCCGGGTGTAGTAAACGAATTGAAGCAGATGGCGGAAGATTTTGACCTGCAAATGAAAGCGGAGAAGCGGGAACCCGGAAAGAGCTTATAAGCTGCAGCCCGGGCTATTGCCGCTTGTTATCCAAAAAATCCTATGCCCCTTGCCATGAGGCCGGCAACCAGCGGGATGATAAACAGGATCAGCAGGGATAACCGCAGCGACATAAAAATCGCTTTCGGTATGGACACGATCTCCGCGGGATCGCCTTTCCGGTTCTTGATGAAGAAGACGGTAGGGTAGATCGACAAGAGTCCAACGGTCAGGAACAGCGCAAGCTTGGTATGAAAGACCCAGTTTTTGGAATAGTACACCGCGGGTTTGCCGAATCCGCCCAGCCATAAGGTTAGTCCGACGGCGATGAGAGTCATCGCCGCAAAGCCGTAGACCGCATCAATCCGCGCGAGCCGTCCGATCTCCAGGCGTGTCATTGTTTTTTTAAGCAGGAGATGCTCCGAGACCAGCGACCCGACGATCGCGAAGATGCTGATGAAATGAAAATAGCGCAGGATAATTTCCGGTGTCATGATATTGTGTTTGGAACATAAAAATACGATGATCAGAACTGAATGTTTCATCGCTTTCCGAAAGGAACCCCGCTTGTTTAAGGCAGCGTTGAACGTCAGCTTACCCGACCGGATCCGAACATCCAGCACCATATCCGAACGCGCAGGGTTTGCGAACCGGCTAAAACAGGCACAGGGGGGCCATTCCAGAATGGCATACCGATTGGATAAAGACCTTTCAAAACATAACAGGTGACGTCATGATCAGAAACTACGTTCTCATTGCCTACCGGAACCTGCTGCGGCATAAAGGCTTCAGCCTCATCAATATTACGGGTCTTGCCGTCGGTATAGCGAGTTGCCTGCTCATTGCTATGTATGTACAGCATGAGTTGTCCTACGACCGCTACCATACCAACCTCAATCAGATCTACAGGGTGATCCATGCGTATCAGCACGGCGAGGACGCCGCGACGCTGCCGCCTCCTGCTCCGGGCGATTTCCAGGTGTGGGGCAACGCGCCCGTAGGTGCCGCCTTGCTGCAGGATTTCCCGGAAGTCGTCAAAGTTGTTCAGTTTACAGGCCGGCAAAGTCTGCTGCTTCAACATGGCGAGAAGCGCTTCCAGGAGAACGATCTTTTCTTCGCCGACTCAACCGTATTCGAAGTGTTCAGCTGGAATCTGATCGCCGGTAGCCCTAAGGATGCGCTGGCACGCCCGCACACTATCGTTTTGACGGAGCGCATGGCGCAGAAATATTTCGGCGACGATGAGGCGCTCGGACAGACCATCATAGTTGACAACGGGGATAGCTATACAGTAACGGGTGTGATGGAAGATGTTCCGGTCAATTCACACTTTACATTTGATGCGCTATTGTCGATGGTAACGTTCCGGAATAACCGCCCGGAGATCTTCGACTGGTGGGGCTATGTTGATTTTTATACCTACTTCACCGTGACGGAGAATTTCAACCGCGCTGAATTCGAGGCCAAGTTCCCTGAGCTTGTTAAAAGACATAAAGTTCATTTCCCGTATGTCATGGGCATTGAACATCTCCCTGACGTGTACCTGCATTCCCAGGCTGTACGCCAACCGGGCACGACGGGGAGCCTGATGAATATTTATATTTTCTCCACGATCGCTGTGTTTATTCTCGTGATCGCCTGCATCAATTTTATGAACCTGTCCACTGCCCGCGCCATGGACCGTGCGAAGGAAGTTGGCGTGCGCAAGGTTGCCGGCGCTTACCGGACCAGCCTCGTCAAACAGTTTCTGTCAGAGTCGGTTTTGATTTCCGTATTAGCCACATTGATAGGCCTGGCCCTGGCTTCGGTGACGCTTCCGATGTTCGAGACGCTGTCCGGCAAAAGGATTTCCTTTGATCTCCTGTACACACCAAAAGCGATGGGCATGCTGGTTGTGGTTGCCCTTGCTACCGGATTGCTGGCGGGAAGTTACCCCGCGATGGTGTTGTCCGGCTTCCGTCCGTCACTGGTTCTCAAAGGATTGTTCCGGTCTTCTTCCCACGGCGTCATCCTCCGGAAAGCGCTCGTTGTTTTCCAATTCAGTCTTTCGGTAATGCTCATCATCGGCACATGGGTCGTATATACGCAGCTGGATCACCTGCGCAACCGCGATCTGGGTTTTCACGATGAGCAGATGGTGGTGATTGATTTCGGATGGGATGGAAAAGTACAGCGCGATATTGCCGGTATAAAAAACGCTTTCCGGGATCTTCCTTCCGTGGTTTCGGTTTCCGCCCAACGTACCGTGCCCGGTGGATTTTTCCCGAAGGCGTATACGGAGATCGAATCTCCCGATGGAAAAATGGTGGGCAATGCGCCCGACCTTTTTGAGATCGATGAGGACTTCATTCCAAACTTCGGCATTCAAATGGCCGCCGGTCGCAATTACTCGACCGAATTTCCTTCCGACACGTTGCAGGCCATGATCATTAACGAAGCTGCCGCGAAGTTGTATGGCTATCAGGATCCGCGCGAAGCCATTGGCAAGAAGTTTTCCCAATGGGGACGGGATGGCGTTGTTGTCGGCGTGGTCAGGGATTTCAATTATCGTTCACTGCATAACGTCGTTGAGCCCCTCGCCTTGCGCCTGGAACCCAGGTGGTCTTCTGCATCAATCTGTCTGCGTGTGAATACTAACGACTTACCGGCCACGATAGCAGCGGCTGATAAACTCTGGCAACAGCTGGCGCCGCAGCGACCCTTCCTGTACAGCTTTCTCGATGAGGATTTTCACCGGCAGTACAAGGAGGACCAGCAGTTTGGAAAAGTGTTCAGCGCGTTTGCCGGCCTGGCGATTTTCATTGCCTGCTTCGGCCTCTTTGGACTTGTTACGTACAGCACTGGCCAACGCACGAAAGAAATCGGTATACGCAAGGTGCTCGGCGCGTCCGTAACAGGAATCGTGGCCCTGCTTTCTCGCGATTTTATCAGGCTGGTAGTACTGGCTATTGTTATTGCAACACCGGTCGCCCTATACGCAATGGGATTATGGCTGGAAGACTTTGCATACCGCATTGAGATCGGTATGTCGCTTGTTATCCTGCCGGGGTTGATCGTGATGTTTTTGGCCTTGATGGTGATCAGTTGGCAATCTGTAAGGACAGCGCTGGGAAATCCGATCACGTCGTTGCGAAATGAGTAGTGGATGCTGGATTCTGGGATTCGGGGACACGACATCACCCAGATCACTACAAAGATTTAGGAAGCCGAAACATCCATCGTTCCTGACTATTTTCCCTCGAACACCCTACCCAGGCAGCCGAAGATATCCCATCGCTCCGACCATCACTCACTTTAACTCCGCTACCATCTTCGCATTTCCCATTTGCGGGATGATCGCCTCGGTACGCACCATGTTCCGGTCTTTGACAGTGATCCATATTGTAAAGGTCTGCGAACCTTCGGTTTCAGCTACAGAAACTTTATAGGCCTCAAATGAACCGGCCGGCACCTTGACGGTTTCCTTGCCCAGAACCTTGATCTCCATCTGCTTCACTTTTAAATTGGTGGCGTCGATTACATCAACGACAGCCACAAAGTCTTCCTTTAGCGGCATTCGTCCGATCACAAGATCCAATCCCGCACCGTCGCCGATCACAGGACCTTCAAGTTTCACACTGACCGGTTTCTTTTCGCCGTTACCAATGTCGATCCATCCCTTTGCTTCCGTCGCGGTATAGTTTACTTCCGAGGTTACAGGACCTTGTTTTGTTTTCCGTTGTAACGGTCTCAGGGTTTTGGGTTCAATGAGATTTTCATCCGCAATATCTCCCATCGGTGATTTCATGGCGTCCTTCACCGACCATTTTCCACCGACCATTTTTATTTCGCGTGTCATGTCCATGTTCATGCTTTGTGCGCCGGACGTGATTGTGAATGTATACTGGGCCGTACCCGGTTGGAGGTCTGCAACGAGTGCCGGAATCGACGATTTAACCGCTTCCTTTTCGATGCCTTTCACTGTGGCGATGTCGACCATAATTTCCTGCTGCCGTTTGGCGATCTCTGGTTTCACAGACTCCTGGTAGCGTCCCCCCAGGTATTTTGCCAGGAATTTTTCGGCATAGGCTAGCATGGCCATATTGTTAACCGGGTCACGGAAACCGTGTCCTTCGTCGGGCGCCGACATGTATTCGACCGGGATATCCAGGTCGCGCAATGCTGATACGATCTGGTCGGATTCCGCTTTTTTAACGCGCGGATCATTCGCGCCCTGAACAACGAGCAGCGGTGCTTTGATTTTGCTGGCGGAAAAGAGGGGCGACTGTTTTTCCAGTCTGGCTTTCCCTTCCGGTGTGGACGGATCGCCCATGCGAACATGAAATACTTTCCGGATTGATTCCCAATAGGGCGGAATAGAGTTCAGCAGCGTAATGAGATTGGATGGCCCGACAATGTCGACACCGCAGGCGTATACCTCAGGCGTGAACGTCAATCCCGCCAATGTTGCATATCCGCCATACGATCCGCCCATAATACCGACGCGCTTCGGATCGGCGATTCCTTTCTCAACGAGGTATTTTACACCCCAGGTCAAATCATCCTGCATCTTTTCACCCCACTGACCGTTGCCAGCATTCAGGAATTTTTTACCATACCCTGTCGACGACCGGAAGTTGGACAATAAAACCGCGTAACCCCGGTTCGCCAGAAATTGCGCATAGCCATTGAATCCCCAATAGTCACGTGCCCATGGTCCGCCATGCGGAAACACAACGACCGGAAGACCTTTTGGTTCTTTACCGGGTGGCAATACAAGGTAGGCGGGAATTTCTAGGCCGTCGGAAGATTTATAAGTGATCGCCTCCATGGTTGCTAATGGCATCGACTGCAGTTTTGGACGCGGTGTATATTGCTTGATGACATTTTTGGTCGTGAGATCGAAGAAGTACACGGAGCCCGGGTCACTGTCGCTGTACACGGAGATAAGCGCTTTCTTCTCATCGTTTGTAAAGGAAGAGAATGCAATTTCTTTTCCGGAAAATTTCGACTTCAGGAAGTTATAATGCGTTTCGAACGTCTTGTCTTTGAAATACCAGCGTGTTTTAGCATCGGTATAGGTAGTGTAAAGTATTTCGCGTGTTTTGTCGGATACATTGACACCCCCAAAATCCACTTTGCCAAGCGGATCGCCTTCGACCAGTTTTATTGCCTTGGAGGAAGGATCCATCGCGTAAAGTTTGACGAGGTCCTCGGACTCTCCTTTGTTGGATTGGAGGTAGAAGTTTTTATTGTCCTTGTCAAAAAATCCGGAAGGACGACAGCTCTCCAGTGTGCTGCAGTCATATATTTTGGTAAACCCGTCGTTGTCCGCCACCAGGATCTCCGTTGATCCATCATCCGCCGAGCGCGTTGCAAGTCGGATGTTTTCGTCCCAGTCGAAATAAAATCCCGTAAGGCGATCCTTGTTTTCTTTTTGCAGGGTGAGTTTTCCTGTGCCGATTTCAAGGGTGTACAGGTCGTGCCAAGCCTTATCGCGGTTATTAAGTCCTACCCAGAGCAGATCCGGGTTTTTCTTCGATACGTTGTAGATGAGCGCGCGGACATTTTCCATCGGTGTGAGGTTGCGGGCCGCCGGGACTCCCGTAGTATTTTCGGGCGCAGCCTTTGGATCAACGGCGTATACATTGAAATTTTCATTTCCTCCTTTGTCCTGTGCGAACAAAATGTATTTGCTGTCATACGTCCAGAAATATCCGGCAATCGGCCTGATCGTGTCGGCGGTTATTGGTTTTGCATTTTCGAACGGCTCATCGAATTTCTTCACCCAGATATTCATTTTGCCTTTGTACACTTTCTGAAAGCTGATCATGGTGCCGTCAGGCGAAAGCTGGCCGGCGGCGATTTCCGGGTTGTCAAAGAATAATTCGCGATCGATGAGCGGCGGTTCCTGGCCCACCACTGCGGCGGTTTGTTTATTGACCACTTTTTCTTTTTTTTCTTTTTTCTTCTGAGCAATGGAAAAGTTAGCCGTGAAGACACAAACCAGCAGGAGGTACAGAAAGCGTTTCATAAAGTGTATTTTATTGAACGAAATGACAGGATAGACAATGAGTTGCTTGCCAGTCTCAAATGTTACATAAAAATTAAAGAATTGAAAGAAATAGATCATTTGCCGGAAATCGGAAAAGCCTCCTTACTTTTGGGCCTGTTTTAATGTTTAGACATGCAACTTAAAAACGATCTTCTTCTCCGCGTAGCCCGGGGAGAAAAGGCAGAAAGGACCCCCGTGTGGCTGATGCGACAGGCAGGGAGGATACTCCCTGAATACCGGAAAGTACGGGAGTCGATCAAGGACTTTAAAGTGTTGGTAAAAACGCCTGCATTGGCGACCGAGGTCACGCTTCAACCGGTGGATATCCTCGGTGTGGATGCGGCGATTATATTTTCAGACATCCTCGTGATCCCGGAGGCCATGGGACTGCCATACGAAATGGAAGAAAGCAAAGGACCGGTCTTTCCAAAAAAAATCAGCGCGCCAGAGGACATCAAAAATCTGCGCATCGCGGAAGCCGGCGATCTTCAGTATGTACTTGACGCAATCGCGCTTACGAAAAGGGAGCTTAATGGCCGCGTTCCGCTGATTGGATTCGCGGGCGCGCCCTGGACTATTTTCTCCTATATGATAGAGGGAAAAGGAAGCAAAACTTTCAGTGCCGCAAAAAAAGTTTTGTACACACAACCGGAGTTTGCACACCGGCTTCTGTCAATGATCACAGAGAGCACGATCCACTATTTAAAAGGGCAGATTAAGGCCGGTGCGGATATCGTCCAGATCTTTGATTCATGGGCGGGAATTCTCAGCCCGGACCAATATGAGGAATTTGCGCTGCGGTATATCTCCCGGATATGTGACGCAATCACCGAAGTGCCTACGATCGTCTTTGCGAAGGGCGCATTCTTCGCGCGTGAAAAAATGAATGAGGTGAAATGCAATGTCGTGGGACTGGACTGGAACATGGGCATTGTTGAATCGAGGGAATTATTGCCGGGTAAAGTGCTACAGGGCAATCTCGACCCCTGTGCGCTGTATGGAACGATCGGGGATGTCGAGCGGGAAACCAAAAAGATGCTTCATGCTTTCGGCCGTGAAAGACATATTGCAAACCTGGGTCATGGGCTTTATCCGGATACGGAAGTGGATAAGGTGAAGTGTTTTATAGAAACGGTGAAAAGTTTTTAAATGATAATTTCTCTCCGGCCGGGTAGAAATATTTTATAAGATGTGCGCGGGTGTGCGGGTAGGTGTTGATGTGTTGATGTGTTGATGTGTTGATGTGTTGATGGGATGGCGGGAGAGACCGCACGTCTGCGACTTGGGGATGTACTAGTGATGTGCGTGGGTGTTCAACGCTAGGTTTCAAATCAACGATGCTGTACCCAGCTCCGCTATTCCTTACCAGTCAAAATACTCGTCCTTCTCAAGCTCCAGCACCTTTTTTTGCTGGGTGCCTTTGTTTTTGAAAGCATCTTTTAGCTCCTGGACTTCTTTTTTCAGATCGCTGGCGATTTTTTTGCGGACAGCTTCCGTATCGTAAGCAACGCGGTAGTCGTCGGTGGTGCCGACGATTTTAAGGAAAAGTTTGCTTTGACCCGAGCCATCAGCTTCCATGGCATTCAGGGCTTCGGGATCGGAGAACCGCCTTTTTCGCAGTGGCGTGATGATGCGGTAGTCTATCCGTTGATCGAACGCATGTGTTCCGCTGATCTTTAGCTCGGTGACATTTGTCCGCACTTCCATCTGGGGAATGTAGATGGTTTTGTTTTCAATGTGGATATCGTTTTTCAGGTCTGAGAACCGAAGCTTGCTGAGTCCGTCGTCGTCGAGGTAGTTCTTCAGTTTCTGCATCGGCTCAAAATTATTCAGTTCCCCGCCCTTTACGGTCAGGCCAATGTCGGCCACCAGTGTTTCTGAGAAAAGGCGGAGATTCTGGTTGAGGGTCATTTCCAGGTTTACGTCGGCATGGGCGCGGCCTTTCAAATGTTTGTCTTCAATAAAATCCTGGCGGAAATTTTCGAACACATAAAAGACACTGTCGAGGTTGATGCCGTTCAGCTTGAAAGTGCTCACAACATCGATTGCTTTTTTATTCTTGGCGTCGACGATCCCTGAAAACGTCATGTCGCCGCCCATGGACTGCAGGGTGATGTTGCGCGAAACAGCCATCTCGTTTTTCACGAGGAGATCTCCGCGCAGACTGCGTGCGTGAAAGCGTTTGTAACGCATCGTCCGTACGTCACAATTGAAGTTGAGGTTGATGTTCCGGGAAATGCTGAACTGGTACTGCTGGGATTGTCCGGCCGAAGGTTCCCCGAACCCGATGGCGAAGAGCTGATCGAGGTCGATGTGATTTGACTTAAGATCGGCCTCGATCCCGATCGGCTGGTTGTCGAATAACAAAAAAGTAATGACATTCTTGAAAAATCCGTTCAACAGAAAATCGCTGTTGCCGAGTTTGCCTGATACATTGCTGAGGGCTAGGTCGTTGTTGCTGAACTGCAGGCTTCCCCGGAGGTCCTGCAGCGGCACTTTGTCTTTTCCGTAGGCAAGACTGATGCCCTGCAAATCGATGGTTCCGTGCGTGGAAACCTGGCGGGCCGTGGCGCGTTTTTTAAGCATTTCAATTTTCCCTTCAAACGACACGTCCGCGAAGAGCGACCCCGAGACATTTGAGATTTCCTGCACGGGATAAAATCCGAATACGGCGCCCGCATTCATGCGCCCTTTAAAATTGCAGATCACTTCCGGCGACTTGAAATCATGGATAACGAGATTGGCGGTAAAAAATTCGTCATCGAGCTTGCCCGTGACGTTTTTCAGAACCAGCACGGCTTTTTTCGGATCGGCCACCGCGCTGCTGGCAAATGAACCCTCGACGTGGGCTTCTTCAATACGCGATTGATATTCCGGGTGAAAGATGGTGGCGTCGTTCAGGCCGAACGTTACAGAAAGCGAAGGACTGCCCGACTTGCCGATCTCTCCTTTCATTTTCGCCTGAAAATATACTTCGCCTTTGCTCTGGTACTTTTTGAGATTTTGTGAAGCCGATTCGGGGAGAAGCGACAACAGGGTTTGAATGTCGGTATCTTTGCCTGTGGCCGTGATGTCGATGATGTTCTTTTCCTTCCATCCATACGTCCCGCTGAGGTTGAACGACGAGCCCTTCAATGCAAGATCGGAAGGTTTGATCGTGAGTACCCGGTTGGCGTCATCATAGATGAGATCGCTGTCGACAAGAAAGGATTTTTCCGCGAGATAATCCTCTCCGTCGATATTCAGCCGTGTGGTCAGTTCGCCCGCCGCCAGGATGTTATAAATGTCACCGGCTGTTTCGATGGACGCAAGAAGGTCTTTGCTGGTGAAATTAAGGTCTTCGCGCGCGTTGATATCGGTGTAGTGAACGGTTGTGTTGGTGAGCTTTACATCTTTCAGGGCTACCTTCATTTCCCCTGCCGGTTCCTGGTCACTTTTTTTCTTGAGAATGTCGTAGTTGGATTTGCCGGATGTGCTGATTTTCAGGTTCGTTTCGCTGTCGCTGATTCTTAAACCGTTGATGGTGTAATCGCCGCCCCAGACCGTTATCGGGTTGAGTTGAAAGGACACATGCCGGGCCGTGAAGAGGGGGTAAATGCCCGCATGACTGTCCTCGATGTAAACATCCGTGAGTACGATCGACAGTTGAGGAAAGTTTTCAAAAAGGGAAACATCCATCTTGCCGATTTTGACAGGGGTATTGAGGTGCTTGTTGGCTTCACGGACGAACTGGCTCAGGAGTTTTTCCCTGAACAGGAAGACCGAGGCGACCAGGGCGATGAGCACCGTTACCAGCGTCAGCAGCAGGTAAAAAAATATTTTCCGGAGCGTTTTCAAGCTAAAAAAATGGTAATACAAAAATAAGGCAAAATCCAAACCAGAATGTGTTCCTACGGCAAAAGCGTTGAATATGTATTACAGGTTCATGGTTTTCATCAAAAAATGGTGCCCGGGCCATCGAAACGCAAGAGCACCGACGAACGGGCAAAAGGTTGAAGGGGCGTGTTATTTTACCAGGCTAAGGAAGGTAGCGCCGAGATTTTCCGTGATGATCTGTCGGTAGCGCGAACTATTGCGGTAATCCGACGTGAGGAAGTCTTTCAAAGGTGGGTCCCAATCGCTTTGCCGGGACAGGACAAAGCCCAGTTCTTCGACGGGACCGACATCCACGGCGTGACGCTTGATCGGAAGTTTATGGTGGACGACATGGATAAACTCGGTAAAGTCGATTACGGTAAAGACCCGCGGGTTTGACGACAGGTTTTTGATGATGGCGGGCCCGCTTTGCTCATGTGATATTCTGAGGGCAGGCATATGATCTGCCTTGATCTTTTCCACATACTGAACCTGGGTGCTTCCGGCGATGACCTGCGCGGAAAACCCGGAGAATTTAACGGGAAGCTCTTTTAAACTGGTGAGGGAAGGCGCGCTGTTATGGGTAAGCAGGACCTGCCGGTTCGACATATATGCAGGCGAAAACTTGAAGATCTTCTTCCGTTCTTCGGTGATAGTGGTATTGGTTATGCCGACCAGGTCAGGCGTACTTTGAACAGTGGAAAGAAACGTGCCGAACACCGGTTCTTCACGCACGTATTTTACAGTGATGGACTTGCCGTGTTTGTCTTTAATATGCTTTGCAAAGTCGTTGATGATGTCGACACAAACGCCTTTGATCTTTCCGTCTTTATCCTTGAAAATGAGCCCTGCCTGTTCCGAATAGATGATTGCCAGCGTTCCTGATCCTTTCGATTGTACGGCCGCCCAGCTGTCTCCTTTGATCTGTGAGAAAGTTGTGAATGGAAAGAGGGTGATGAGCAAGGTTACGGCAAAAGAGAAGCGTCGCATAAGCATAGGTTTGAGCGAAGGTAGGAAAATTGCGGGATGATTCAGGAGTGATGTAAGAGGAGGGGTGATTTTGTCGCTGGCTTTTTTAACACACCTCAAGCGTCGTCAACTCCTTCAGACGCATTGAAGCTCTAGTAATTCCGTTCACATCGCACCGATTTCAAATGCTACAATTGCCCGGCGTTCCGTTTTCGAAGGTCTGAAAAATGAACAGTGCGAAAAACACAATGCCGATTAGGAAATAAGCGTGAACCAGTCCAGTAAATCTTCCCATTGATATAGGGATAACACTGAAGATCCTGATCATGTAAATATCATTTTCGGTGCTAACCTGTAATTTCAATCTTTGTTGTATGGATGGCAGTGATGACAAAAGCCATGTTGAAAGCGTTATTGATGCCCCGAAGAAAAGCAATGCAAAAAAGCCATAGACAATAAAATCATTTATGTTTTCTTCTTGAGCAAGAAATCCCATGGCTCCCATGGCAGCTGTTTGAATTCCGGTAATCCATATTGTCCAGGATGAAATTCGGTCAAGCGCGTCCCTGGCACTTTCGTAGCTTACGTTATCAGGTTGCGCTTTAAATAACTTATAAAAAAAGTTTCCGCTGAAAAGATAGATGGCAGAAAAAACAAAAACGGCGGCTACGCAGATGATGTATGCGAGATTTGTCATATTTTTTTACGGGGTAGTGAGTTTATTGTTGCCTAAATGTTATTACGGCGTAACTCAGGGCGCCCTTTCCTTTGCAAATAGAATTATAACACCAATAGCTGTGAGAAAGAACGTCAGATATTTCAACACACCTATCGTCCAACGTGATACCTCTATGAATCCATGTCCATCCTCACCAAGCTTTACACTACCATCAACCAGTGTTGAGATGATAAGAATTGCAAATCCGATAATTGCGAAAACGTTCTTTTTGTCATGCCAGCGCTTGAACGATTTGTATTCGCGTTCAGTAGTACTCGATGCCGTTACAATTTCACCATCTTTAATCCACTTAACTATATTTGGTGCTATATAAACTTCATTAACACCGTTTTTTTCGTCACCGTCGGCTCCTTTTCGGGGGATACATTTAAGGACTGCTTTTTTCCTTCCTTTTTCGATTTTAATATGCCCGCCGGAAAACTGCGTCGATTGCGCGGGTACTGATGCGGCGTATCTCGGTATATTTTCCTTAATGAAAATCTGACACCGGAATTCTTTTGTTACTGATATTATCGTTGTCATCACCGCTTAAGTTATTTGCCAGGTATATTAAATATTCAGGATAGTCTGCCGGGTATTTTCCGCTGTATAAATATCTCACCAGCTTTGCAAGTGCGACAATAAGCGTCTGATTTTCAGCCTCAATAAAGGCCTCTCGAAAATCCTCCAAGGATACGTCGATGGACTGGGTGTAATCAATGCTTAAATGCTCCAAATTGATGAAGAGATCTTTTAACGCTATGGAAAATGTCGTCAGTTCTTCAAGGGATATCCGCCAAGTGTCAGTGGTGGGTGCACGCCGATAAAGTGCTCTGATTAAGTTCAAGGCGTGAATCAACAGATCATTGCTTGCGTTAGTTGAGTTCGCAAATCGATCAAGTTCTTCTGCAGCAATGGTAGCTGCGACTTTGTATCCAAGGCATTCGGCACAAAGGAATTCCGGAACCTTCCTATTTCGGTAGCCATGATGACCGCATGCCAGGACGCCGCAATTGTAACAAGCTCCCAATGGATTGCCTTTGATCCCCTGGTTTGAGGATGTTATGTTGATATTTGTCTTGCATGCCCAGCAATCTGCTGCCATAGATCGATGATAAATTAGCGTTCGAACGTTGAAGTTCCAGTGGGCTAATGATCAGATTGGATCGGGTGGAGAGGAACTCGTTCCTAATGTATGATTTTCATTGACTTTATCCAACAATTTGGTTGTAGAGGTGAGGTTACCGATTAAGTTCTTCAAGAAGCCTCCCTTGCATCCCTTTCCCCTGAAAGCGAGCTTTTGTCAATAAGATGCATTTGATGTTATGGATAAACAGCCATTCTTGAAATCCTATCTGGTTTGATGGTATTGATTAGGGCAGCATGCAAATAGTTCTTCTTGTGGGAGCTGAGGGGTTCGAACCCCCGACCCTCCCGACTTTTAGTCGGGATGCTCTGAACGGCGCTTGATAAGATCTTCAATTTTCTTTCTGCTCTTCCATCCTTTCACTTGCATCTCTCTTTGAAAAGCAAACTTTTTGCTCTGAAAGAGCTCTGTATAGACGATTTCCCAGTCGTTAAATTTCACGGTAAAGCCTTTATGATTTGAATTGTGTTTTCGAAGCCTTTCAAGGACGGGCTCTGTGGTATGGCCGACAAAATGCCGATCCGCCGAAGGCGAATAAAGAATGTAAATCCAAGCTGACATACAACGAAGAAGCCACCCAAAGGTGGCTTCTTGTGGGAGCTGAGGGGTTCGAACCCCCGACCCTCCCGACTTTTAGTCGGGATGCTCTGAACGGCGCTTGATAAGATCTTCACCCAAAGGTGGCGTCTTGTGGGAGCTGAGGGGTTCGAACCCCCGACCCTCTGCTTGTAAGGCAGATGCTCTGAACCAGCTGAGCTAAGCTCCCTAAATCCTCGCTTTACAACGAAATTTCCCTGTTTTGGGACTGCAAATGTAGTAGAGATTTCTAATTGTGCAAAAAATGTTTGCGGTCTGCCCCGAATATTCTGCCAGGAGCCGTATTACACCCTTATCCTCCCAGCCCACTTTTCGATCATTGACGCGATCTCGTCCAGTTTGATGGGTTTGCTGATGTAATCGTCCATCCCGGCGTTGAGGCACACCTGCCGGTCGCTTTCCATCGCGTTGGCGGTCATCGCGATGATCACCGGCTGGGAACGCTGCTGTTCCCGGATGCGGCGGGTTGCTTCGAGGCCATCCATGCCTGGCATCTGGATATCCATCATAATAATGTCAAAACGCGCTTCATCGATCGCCGCCAACGCCTCGTGGCCGTTGTTGGCGATCCGCGTTTCATAGCCCATCTTCGAAAAAATGCGGCCGGCAAGTTTTTGATTCACGGGGTTGTCGTCGACGATCAGAATGTTCAGCGCGAACTTTTCGGAAAGATTGCCTGGCAACCTGGAGGCACTCTGGGACGCCGCCTGTGTTGTGCTCTGTTTCTTCAGCAGGCTGACGATCTGCGTACACAGCAGGTTTTGCTTAACCGGCTTGGTGAGGGTTGCCGAAAACAGGTGCAGGTATTCCTTGCTCCGGTCATCGCCGATCGAACTCAATAACAGGATGGGCGTTTCCGGCCGGGTTTGCCGCACCGTTTTTGCGAGGTCAAGACCATTCACTTCCGGCATCTGCATGTCCGTAATGATCAGGTCAAAGTCAGAGGTCTTTAAGATGTCCAGCGCTTCAACGGCAGAGGCTGCCATCGTCGGGCGGAACTTCCAGTGTTCAAGCTGGTTCTTCAGGATCGTGCGGTTCGTTGAATTATCGTCGACAACCAAAATCGTTTTTCCTTCAAGGCCAGACAAATTGGAGTAGACATACGTCCGCAACGCTTTCACGCTCAATCCCGCTGTAATGGTGAACGTGAAGGTAGTTCCATGTCCGGGTACGCTGTCAACGGCAATACTGCCGCCCATCAGCGTTACCAGTTTTTCGGAAATGGCGAGCCCCAACCCGGTTCCGCCGTACTGACGTGTCGTGGAGGAATCCACCTGTGAGAACGCTTTGAACAACCGCTCCTGCTTGTCTTTTGGAATACCGATTCCTGTGTCGCGCACTACAAAAGATAATTCGGCTGTTTCCGCATCGGCATGAAGCAGGTGTACACCAAGGAAGATCTCCCCTTGGCGTGTGAATTTAACCGCGTTACCGATGAGGTTTATCAATACCTGGCGAAGCCGCAGACTGTCGCCGACGATCTGTGCGGGCACGTTGTAGTCGATCTCGTATATCAGATCCAGCCCTGACGTTGCGGCCTTGCTGGCGAAGAGGTCGAACACTTCCTCGATGGTGCTACGGAGGTCGTAGTCCTTATGCTCCAGCTCCATCTTGCCGGATTCAATCTTCGAGAAATCAAGGATATCGTTGATCACGGTGAGCAGGCTTTCGCCGCAACTGCGGATGATGTCTGCATACTCCCGCTGCTCGGTGGATAATTTTGTTTCACTGAGGAGCGATGCCATGCCGATCACGCCGTTCATCGGTGTCCTTATTTCATGGCTCATCGTTGCCAGGAAAACACTTTTTGCGCTGTTGGCATGCTCTGCCTCCTGGCGGGCTTTCTCCGCTTCTTCTCGTGCTTTTCTTTCCTGGCGTGTGGAGATCACCAGTTTCTCAGTACGTTCCTTTACCAGGCGCGACAATTCCTCGCGCTGGCGTTTGATGGCACCGACGCGCAGGCGGTAAATTCCGACGATGCTTCCGACAATCAATAGTACGACCAGCGCTGTAAACCAGGCGGTCCGCCAGAAGGGTGGCGTGATGGTGAGCGTTAAGGCGATGGTGTTGTCTGACCAGTTTCCGGCGTTATCAAGACCCTTCACCTTGAATGTGTAAACACCAGGATTGATGTTGGTATAGTTCGCAATCCGCTTGGTGCCGATGTAATTCCAGTCTTTATCAAAACCTTCGAGTATGTAGGCATACGCTTTACGTTCGGTGGCGGTGTAGTTCAGGGAAGCGAACTCAAAAGCGAAGACAGAATGCTCGTGTGTCAACGTAATCGATTGCGTTTCTGTAATATTTTTTTTAAGCAACCCGTCCTGCTGCTCATCCTGTGTGATGGGTACTGTCTTATTGAACAGCTGGAAATCAGTGATCACCAGCGGCGGGTTGAACGCAATGTCTTCAATGCTGTCGGGGTAAAATACGTTAAAGCCGTTGATACCACCGAAGAAAAGTTCACCCGAACGGCTCCTGCACGAACCCTGCTTGAATTCTTCTGCCTGGAGACCGTCTGCAATTGAATAATTCTTGAATGTCTTAGCTTCGGGATTGAACCTTGAAAGGCCTTTGTTGGTGCTGATCCACAGGTTGCCATGATGGTCTTGTTCGATTGCGAAGATGGATTCGTTGGGAAGACCGTCACTGATGTAGTAATTGGTGAAGCGTTGCGTTGCGGGATCGAACTGGCTGAGACCGGCAGACGTACCCACCCATAGCTTGCCATGACGATCTTCGATAATACAAAAGACAGCATTATTGGCGATGCTGTTTGAATCGGGGTCGTGAACGAAGGACGTGAACGTATTTGTTTTTTTATCGTACCGGTTAAGCCCCCCGCCGTTGGTTCCGATCCAGAGATTTTTACGACTGTCTTCAAATATTTTGTTCACCATATTGTGGCTCAGCGATGCAGGGTTGCCAGGCTCGTGTCGGTGATGGATAAAGGTATTGGTTTGGGGATCGAAGCGGTCGAGCCCGGCGGAGTATGTCCCGATCCAGATATCGTGATCCGAATCTTCATAAATCGCCCACACGTTCCGGCTGGCCAGACTGTTGGGTTTGGCCGGATCGTGATTGAAGTGGCGGTATGAATTATCAGCGGCGTTATAGACCGATATGCCATCGCCCCAGGTGCCGATCCAGTATCGATGGTTGTGGTCTTCGATAATGGACAGCACAAAGTTGCCACTGATGCTATTTTTATTCCGGGGATCGTGTTTGTACTTTTTAAATGTACCGGAGGTGCGGTTGAATATGTTGATGCCACCGCCATCCGTACCGACCCAGAGTTCTCCTTTTGAATCCTCGTAGATAGCGGGTACGACATTGTGACTCAGTCCTTCCTGTTCGAAGGTGTGATAGTAGTGACCGAATTTTGCGGCATCCCGGTTGAACAGGTTGACGCCGCCGCTGAACGTTCCGACCCACATATTGCCCTTGGTATCGCGGTAAATGGACCAGATCGAGATGTTATTCAAACTTCTTTTGTCCGATTCGTCGGAGATGTACGTATAATTTTTCCGCGTTTCCGGGGTGAGGATAGAGAGGCCTGCGTTTTCTGAACCGATCCAGAGGTTATGGTCGATGTCTTCTTCGATAGCCAGTATGAATTGCTGCGGAACAACGACCGGGCTGGAGGGCACTGCGTAGTTGACAAATTTCTCAGTCTTGCGGTCGAACAGATTCAGGCCTCCGCCCATCGTACCGATCCACAAACGCTGGCGGCTGTCTTCGAACAGTTTCCAGACATTGTCATGACTGAGTGATTGCGGATCGTTACGGTCGTGTTTGAAATGGGTAAACGAGTTTTTCTTCCGGTCGAATCGGGCGACGCCACCGCCGTACATGCCGGTCCAGATATTGCCTTCGTGGTCTTCAATGATATCCTTGACAATGCCTTCACCGACGCCCTGTGTTGCTGCACCCGCTTTGTAATGTTCAAAGGTGTTCTTCTCGGGATCAAAACGGTCAAGGCCCTTGCCTTCAAACCCGATCCAAAGATCGCCACGGCTGTCGATCAGAAGGGAGTTAACAAGATTTCCACCAAGACTGGCCGGATCAGCAGGATTGTGTTTGAACTTGGTAAACGTTTCTTTTTCGCGGTTGAATTTGTTTACGCCGAGCCAGGTTGCGATCCAGAGGTTACCATCCTTGTCTTCCGTGATGTCATTGATGGTGTTATTGCTGATGGCGTGCGGATCGTTGACGTTGTGTTTGTAGACGGTCATGTCGTAGCCGTCATACTTGTTCAGTCCGTCGCGCGTCCCGAACCACATAAAACCGCGGCTATCCTGAAACACGCAGATGACATTACTTTGTGAGAGGCCGTCGTGGGTGCCAATATGATCGAACTTCAGGTTCTTTTTCTGGGCGGAGCTGGGGAGTGTTCCAAAAAAAAACGCCATGAACAGCATTCCGGGGATGATGAACGATCGTTCATGGACGATATGTTTGCTTACATCCTGGGGGTTCACATTGCTAGATGATTATAAATGTACGGAATTTATCAGCCAGTTCGAAGCAACCTGACTTCATATTCCAGGCTACGGATAATGCCATCCGACAATTCACTGAATTCATTCATTTTCCGCTTGATCGCCGCTTCATCCGTTATGTCGAAAATTTCTTTCAGATCCTGAATGCAGTTGTTGAATTCCTGGTCATTCAAAAGATTCAGTGTCGATTTGACCTTGTGGGCAGCTGTTTCAAAGACAGCGGCGTTTTTCCAGTCGAAAGACTGACAAACGGCCTCGCACAATTCTTTGATATTATCGAGCATCAGCACGATCAGTTCTTTTTTGAAGTCCGGGTCATCGGCACCATATGCTTCAAACTGAATGTTCAGCTTGCGCAGATCCTGCGATTGAGCAGCGTTCATACGATGTATTGGTTTATTTTAAAAGCCATTTCTTCCGCATTCAGCGGTTTACTCAAAAAGTCGTTCATACCAACGGCCTGTGCCTGTTCTTTGACAGTTACCCCGGCCGTTGATGTAAAAGCAAGGATGGGAATGCGCTTGTAGTAGGGGTCATCAAGCGCGCGTATGCGCTCTGTCGTTTCAACGCCATCCATGCCGGGCATTTGAATATCCATCAGAATAATATTGAAACGCTTTTGTTGAATCAGCGTCAACGCTTCCGCGCCACCGCGTGCAACGGTTACACCGAGCCCTAAGCGGCTCAGGAAAAAACTCGCGACTCTCTGATTCATGATATCATCTTCCACCAGCAATACATTTCCCATGTCTTCACTTTCAAGTTACTGATGGTATCGTTTGCAATGAGCGTTCCATTATCCGTTCCGCCAATGATGGCGTGCAAGTAATTGGTGGTTATTCAATATTTTTTTGGCGGCGTATGGATTTAGCAAAGGCAACGGCTGGATGAAACACCAATGGTATGGCTTTTTTGAAGGGGTCAGCTCCGGAGGACTGCCTTTTGGAGGGCGGCGCGATGTATTAAAATTTTTAAAATCGCATCTTTTTCGATAGTGTTGTAGTGCGTTTTTTCCAAAAAAGGGAAATCCGTACCGGAAAATAACCTGATATGGTGGGTTTGGTACTAAGTTTTAACCAATCCATCTGATAACCTGCTTTCCTCATTTTCCTGAGAAAGCGGATGCCGTCTTAACTAAGACGTTGACAATCAGCAATGCTTTATTGTCGGACGGCGCAGTATAATCGTATGAATTAAAGTACAAAACCGATATGGATCTAATGCCAGACAGGCGGCTTATTTTGGTTTCAAACCGGCTCCCTTACCAGTTGCAGGAGAAGAAGAGCAAAATTGTTCTTAAGGAAAGTGATGGTGGTTTGGTAAGCGCACTGAAGAGTTTTTTCGAAGGCTCCGACTCCAAAACAATGTTTGGTGAGAAATTGTGGATCGGATCGGCGGATTTCCCGGAGAGCCGGTGGCAAAAGTATGTTTCCAAGGAACAGCCTGGTGCGACGTTCAAGGTTGAACCTGTGTTTATAGAAACAAAAACATACAACCGTTACTACAATGGTTTCTGTAACGCAACGATATGGCCATTGTTCCATTATTTTCCTTCGATTGTCGAGTACGATGAAAACAATTACAAAAGCTACGAGGAGGTCAACCGGATCTTTGCAGATAAGCTGGAGGCCGTCATCAAACCCGGTGATGTGCTCTGGATCCACGATTACCAGTTATTTCTGCTCCCGGCCATGATCCGCGAGAAATTTCCGGAACTCACCATCGGTTTTTTTCTCCACATTCCATTCCCGACGTTCGAAATATTCCGGCTGTTGCACCGCCCGTGGAAGGAAAGAATTATCAAGGGGTTGCTCGGTGCTGACCTGATCGGATTCCATACCAATGAATATGTGCAGCATTTTCTGAAAACGGTAAGGATGGTACTGGGATTCGATCATCATTATCGCTCGATCTTCACCGGTAACCGAATGGTAAAAACGGATCTTTTCCCGCTTGGAATTGATTTTGCAAAATTCAACCAGGCCGGCCAGTTGCCTGAAGTTGTTGAGAAAAAAGAAGAAATCGCAAAAAATTTCCAGGACCGTAAAATTATTTTTTCGGTCGACAGGCTTGACTACACCAAGGGCGTCACCCACCGGCTTTCCGGATTTGAAAGGTTCCTCGAAATGCACCCGGAATGGCGGGAGAAAGTGGTCTTTATTATGGTGGTCGTGCCGTCGCGCCAGATTATCTCGAAATACAACGAGCGGCGTAAACTGATTGAAGGCCAGGTCGGCCGGATCAATGGTAAATATTCAACACTGCAATGGCAGCCGATCATATACCGGTATAGTCACCTGTCTTTTCCGGAACTGGCCGCGTTGTACCAATCTGCCAATACAGGCTTAATCACACCGTTGCGCGATGGGATGAACCTCGTGGCCAAGGAATATGTCGCGAGCCGGGCAGAGCAGGATGGGGTGCTCATACTGAGTGAACTGGCCGGCGCGTCGAGTGAAATGGGCGAAGCGCTGCTGGTGAACCCCGTTGACAAGGAAGAAGTGGCTCAGGCGATTTATACCGCCCTTACCATGCCCGTTGCGGAACAACGCAGCAGCATGATCCAGTTGCAAAAACGGTTAAAAGAATATGATGTAGTACATTGGGTCAACGATTTCTTAAAACAACTGGACGAAGTGAAGGAACAACAACATCTGCAGCAGACGAAATACATTACACGGGCGCTTCAGGAACGGCTGATCAGCGATTACAAAGCCGCCCCCAGCCGACACCTGTTTCTTGACTACGACGGCACACTTGTCCCGTTTGCACGTCACCCGAAAGTTGCCGTCCCGGAT
>DASPJC010000302.1:0-7901 GCA_035628815.1 Ohtaekwangia sp.
TATGAGCTGAAGTTCATGGAAGAAATGAACTATGCCGAATACTTCCTTACCGTTCATGATATTGTGCAGTATGCCCGTGGCAAAGGAATTCTTTGCCAGGGAAGAGGATCCGCGGCCAACTCAACGGTATGTTATTGCCTGGGTATTACCTCGGTTGATCCTTCCAAATTCGACCTGTTATTTGAAAGATTTATCTCTTCCGCACGCAACGAACCCCCGGATATCGATGTTGACTTTGAACACGAACGGCGCGAGGAAGTCATGCAGTACATTTATAATAAATATGGACGGGACCGCGCAGCTATTGTCGCGACCGTTACACAGCAACATCACAAGGGCGCTATCCGCGACGTGGGTAAAGCCATGGGACTTTCCATCGACACGATCAATCGGCTCTCCGGACTGATCTGGGATTTTTCCGACGAAGGTTTCGACCGTGAAAGGATCATCAGCCAGGGAATCAATCCGGATGATCCAACGATTCTTAAAGTGCTGCAGCTTACAGAACAGTTCATGGGCTTTCCGAGACAACTGGGGCAGCATACGGGTGGCTTTGTTATTACCCAGGGCAAGATCTCGGATCTTTGTCCCGTGTTGAATGCCCGCATGAAAGACCGGACCAACATCGAGTGGAACAAGGACGACATCGATGCGCTTGGATTTCTGAAGATCGATGTGCTGGCGCTGGGCATGCTGACGTGCATACGCAAGGCATTTGACCTGGCTAAAAAACATTATGACCTTGATCTCAGCCTGGCCAACATTCCCCAGGATGTTCCGGAAGTGTATGAAATGGTCAGCCATGCCGACACCATTGGTGTTTTCCAGATTGAAAGCCGCGCACAGCAATCCATGTTACCGCGGTTAAGACCAAAATGCTTTTACGATCTCGTGATCGAGGTGGCCATTGTCCGGCCCGGTCCCATCCAGGGCGACATGGTGCATCCCTATTTGAGAAGACGCAATGGGGAGGAACCTGTCGTGTATCCTTCGAAGGAGCTGGAAGAGATCCTCGGTCGTACCCTAGGTGTACCGTTATTCCAGGAGCAGGCCATGAAAATTGCAATCGTGGCCGCCGGTTTCACACCCGCTGAAGCCGATGCATTGCGCCGAAGCATGGCGACCTTTAAAGCAAAAGGCCTGGTAGCCAATTTCGAGAAGAAGCTCATCACAGGCATGACTCAAAAAGGCTATAGTGAGGAATATGCAAAACGCGTGTTCAGGCAGCTGGAAGGTTTTGGGAGCTATGGATTCCCTGAAAGTCATGCCGTCAGTTTTGCCTTGCTGGTATATGTGTCATCCTGGATCAAGTGCTTTTATCCCGATGTGTTTGCCTGCGCCTTGCTCAACAGCATGCCGATGGGATTTTATCAACCTGCACAGATCGTCATCGACGCGCAGAAGCACGGCGTTGACGTGCGGCCTGTGGATGTCAATGATTCGGACTGGGATAACAAGCTTGAGGAAAAGTCGGGTAAGTATCGGGCACTACGGCTGGGTTTTCGCCAGGTAAAAGGTCTGCGCGAAGATGATGTGAACCTGTTATGCAAGGGCAGAAATGAAAAGTACAGGTCCATTCATGAACTTCGGGAAGCCGGCCTTTCTCATGCCGTGCTGGAGCGATTAGCGGATGCTGACGCGTTCCGTTCACTGGGACATGACCGGCGGAACGCATTATGGGAGGTCTCGACAAAGGATTACCAGGCGCATGCGTTATTCTCCGGCCATGGCGATACGCCTGAAGAGAAAATATTGCTTCCGGAAATGACCTTGCCCGAGCATGTTGTTCATGATTATGCGGCCACGGCTTTGTCGTTGAAAGCGCACCCGGTTAGCTTTATCCGGGAGAAACTAGACCAGTTGAAAATACTTTCTGCTTCTGCATTGGAACACGCAAAGGACGGTGACCGGGTGAAAGTTGCGGGACTTATTCTCGTACGCCAAAGACCAGGCACGGCGAGTGGTATCTGTTTTATAACGATCGAAGATGAGACCGGAACTGCAAACCTGGTTGTTTTTCAAAAACTGTTTGATGAATACCGGAAGGAGATCATCCAGTCCCGGTTACTCATGGTAGAAGGAAAGCTGCAACGCGAAGGCGAGGTGATCCACGTGATTGTCAGTCGTTGCTATAATTATTCGAAATTGCTGCATCACCTTACATCTGCGGAAGCGGATGCAATGCCGCAGGTAGTGCGGTCGCGATCCGACGAGACCACGGCACCCGTTCCTGACCCCCGGCAAAAATTGAAGACCCATGAACTGGTTCAGGGAAAGATCTTCCCGGAGGGCAGGAATTTCAGGTGATCGTGAATTAACTTCTTAAATGTCCGTCGAGCGTTTCTGATTGAACATGATGATCAGGACCGGGAACACCTTTGGGATTGGATCCGTATTCGTTCGTTCCCGGATGTCCCTCCAAAAAAAGCAGGATCAGCGGAAAGAGTGGAATCAGTTGCCACCAGCCGCTTTTTCCCACATCATGACACCTTTTAGCGCCCTGAGCCTAGATGAACCACAGGAGGGGAATAAGGATGAGGAGAGCCAAGAATACAAATGCAGTACTCCCGGCAGCCATTGAAATAACACCCATTAACAGCAGGTAGGCAAAAACATAAATGATCATAGTGAGTCCGTACTCCGTTCTGCGAATACGGCCTTCAAAAGAAAAAGG
This sequence comes from Ohtaekwangia sp., assembly GCA_035628815.1. GTDB lineage: Bacteria > Bacteroidota > Bacteroidia > Cytophagales > Cyclobacteriaceae > Ohtaekwangia. The sequence continues at coordinate 2,675 of DASPJC010000302.1, forward strand.
ACTTTTAAACATAATAACAGGTTTAGTTTCAGGGTTTAGAAAAATTAATACAGGTTAAAAATAACAACTCAGACCAACCGGCAGGCGACGCTTTTGCCCAAAAGCATACATACAGAAGAATTGGCTGCGACCTTGTCTCTTTTGAGCGACAGAAAAAATCGGCTCATTTAATATCTCACCAAGAATAGCTGCGCGCTGCCAGCTTGTGCTTTAAACAATACAAAAAATTGCTTCAGTAAGGTCACCCCTAAGTCCTAAGTCCCAAATCCTAAGTCTGCCCGTATTCGCACACCAGATCCCGAAGGCGAACAACGCTTCGCTGAATTTGGCCGGATTATCAAGTTTCTTGCCCATGGCACTGTTTTCGCCATACAGGAGAAAATTCAGGACCATGCTAAAAAATTACCTCCATATCGCCTGGCGAACCCTGCGCAAAAACATCGTTTTCTCATACATCAATATTTTCGGTCTGGCCATCGGCATGGCTGCTTTTCTTTTTATCACGCAGTATGTCCGTTTTGAGCGGAGCTATGAAAGCTTTCACACCCATGCGGATAATATTTACAGGGTGGTCACGGAGTTCTATAACGGGACGGAGTATGTCATGACCGATTGTGAGACGTTCGCCCCGCTTGGTCCATTTCTGAAAGACAAAATGCCGGAAGTGACTGACTACGTAAGGATGTATGGCATGGATGGACTGATCAGTGTAAAGGCCGCCGGACAGAATTTTTTAGAGTCGGGAATATACTGGTCGGACCCTTCGGTGTTCAACGTATTTACCTACGACGTCCTGCATGGCGATGCGACGAAAGCTTTGACCGCGCCTTTTGAGGTCGTACTCAGCGAAACGATGGCAAAGAAATATTTCGGCCGCACCAACGTGACGGATGAAACCATCGAGATCGACAAACATGTTTATCACATTAAGGCAGTGATTGCCGATGTACCGCCGAATACACACCTTAAATTTTCGTTCCTGCTTTCACGGCTTTCACTGAAAACGCTGAAACCGTGGTATCCGGACGACCGATGGCATAATAACAACGAGTTTACCTTTGTGCTCACACAGCCTGGCGCTGACCTTGATCTTTTCAACAGGAAACTCGCAGCATTGGCATCCGCAGATTTAAAAGAAATCATAGGACAAAAACGCTTTGTTGCCGAACGCATAAAAGACATCCACCTTTATTCCACCAACGCCTACGAACCTGAGCCCACCGGCAATGGCAAGGTCGTTTATTATTTTTCATTGGTCGCCATTTTCATTATCACTATTGCGTGGGTGAATTATATTAACCTGTCTACCGCGCGGGCCGTTGAGCGCGCGCGGGAAGTTGGGATTCGCAAGGTAATGGGCTCGGTGAAAAGACAGCTTGTCATTCAATTTTTGTCCGAGTCGGTCATCATAAATCTACTGGCGGGAATCATCGCGCTCGTTTTATTTCAGGTGTCATTTCCCTTCTTCCGGGATTTGTCGGGTCAACCGTTGTCTTCGAACCTAATGCAAGACACATGGGTCTGGTTATTACTGGCTGGATTGGTTGGCGCAGGGTCATTGTTATCCGGCGTTTACCCGGCTTTTGTACTGGCTTCATTTAATCCAGCGGCCGTATTGAAGGGAAAATTTCATTCCTCGGCACACGGAAGGCTTCTGCGCAAAGGACTGGTAATTTTTCAATTCTCCGCAACGGTGGTGCTGCTGATCAGCATGTGTACAGTATATCTCCAGGTAAAGCATTTGAGAGGCCATGATCTCGGAATGGATATTGAGCAAGCCCTGGTGCTTACCGGCACGCAACTGGATACCCCAGATTCCCTGGTCTCTCTCAAGAGCGAAGCCTTAAAAGCGGAGTTGATGAAATCAGGTGAAGTAAAATCAATGTCAAGATCGGGCTCGCTTCCGGGTGTCGACATGCAGGAACTGAGTTCCACATCGATCGTGAGGCTTGGACAGTCACGCGAAGAGGGACACGGTTATACGTATTATTATATTTCGATTGATGCTGATTTTATTCCCACGCTCAACATGACCCTGGCTGCCGGACGAAATTTTACGGACGGCGTTCCGAATAACGACCAGGTGATTATCAATGAAGAAGCTGCAAGGATGCTTGGTTTTTCCAGTGCCGAGAAAGCTGTCGGTTCGAAAGTTACCTTCCAGACGCGGAGCGATACGGAAGGTTCTACCGTTATCGGTGTGTTGAAAAATTTCAATTTCCGTTCGCCGAAAGAAGGGCATTTACCAATGCTTTTTTATTATCATGAGCATCCGGAATATTTCGCAGTCAAGTTATCATCTGATGATATGCCGGCGACACTCGCATCGGTTGAAGCGGCCTGGAAGAAGGTCTACCCCAACAGCGTGTTTAACTATTTTTTCCTGGACGAAAAGTATGACCAGCAATACCGGGCGGATACGCAGTTCGGGAAAGTGATGGCAGCGTTTTCAGGGTTGATCATTTTTATTGCCTGCCTGGGATTATTCGGATTGTCTTCCTACACGATCACGCAACGCACGAAGGAGATCGGTATTCGCAAGGTACTCGGCTCTTCCGTCGCTGGCATTGTGCGGCTGCTGTCGTATGATTTTGCGAAAACAGTATTCATCGCTGCGCTGCTGGCGGTTCCTGTTGCCTATGGAGTGATGGAGGAATGGCTGTCGCATTATGCGGTTCGTATCAACCTGAACGGGTGGGTCTTCGTCATCGCCGTGATGACCATACTTTTACTGGCAATGGTTACAGTAAGCTATCAAACCATCAGGACGGCGGTTGCCAATCCAGTGGATTCTTTAAAACAGGAGTGAGGTTGCCGCATAAAGATTTCTCTAAGCGCAGGATTCGGCGCTGCACCTGGTTGCAAATCGGCGTCTTCAATTTTTGGACGAAATTTTAAACGTCCAACTTCAATATCTGTCATCTTTAAAGATTTTCCTAAGCGCAGGATTCTGCACTGCAACACCTGGTTGCAAATCGGCGGCTTCAATTTTGGACGAAATTTTAAACATCCAACTTCAATACCTGTCATCTTTAAAGATTTTCCTAAGCGCAGGATTCTGCGCTGCAACACCTGGTTTCAAATCTGCCGTTCCCCAGCAACCAGCATCCAGCCCATCCCTTCGCGGATCCGATCACAAATTCCCATCAATCAATGCAACCAAAGGCATTGCGGCTGGTCATTATAAGAAAATGGCAAAAACCCGTAACCTTTTCAACAATTCCAGGTCTTTACGTGTAACCTCGTTCCTATGATAAAAAACTACGTCCTCATCGCGCTGCGGCTACTGGTGAAAAACAAGGTGTTCTCACTGATCAACGTTATCGGGCTTTCAACGGGCATCGCCTGTTGTATCCTGATCACACTTTTTATACAGGATGAACTGCGATATGAAAAAGGATTTGCGGATCGACACAGGGTTTTTCGCATCAACACGACCTGGATTAAAGAAGGGGGAGAAGACCGGACACCCAATACATCGCCGCCCATTGCATTCGGCCTGGCGCAGGTCTTGCCCGAAATTGAGCTTGCAACACGGGTCGTGAAGCCCCTGGAGGTCGAACAGCATATCATCCGTTACCAGGACAAGCTTTTTTTCGAGAAGCGTGCATTCCTGGTCGACTCCACATTTCTGGATATGTTTCCTTATGCGTTGTCAGAAGGTGATCCCGCTACTGCACTCGACGGACCGGCATCAGTTGTGATCTCGGAGGAACTGGCCGCCAGGATCTTCGGCGAAAGCAGTCCGCTCGACGAATCAATCATTGTCAACAGCGGGTCATCGGCGGATACCTTCCTTGTCACCGGGGTAGTAGCGACACCAAGGTTCCCCTCGCACGTTGATGCTGACCTGTACATGAGTATGAACAGCGACGGATGGGGACAGTGGGTTCTTTCACAAACGACGTGGTCCAATAACAATGTGGTGGAAAGCTATGTACGCCTGCAGGACCCGGCGTCCTGTAAAACTGTGGAAGCAAAATTTCCCGCAATCTTGGAGGTACACGCCGGTGCGGAACTCAGGGCTTCCGGCAGGCAAAAGATCCTCACGCTTCAACCGCTGGACAAGATCCGCCTGTATTCGGACATGCGAAGGGATACGATGATCAATGATGCCGGTAGTACCAGCATTACCCATGTCTACATTATCGGTACGATCGGCGGTTTTATTCTCCTGCTGGCGTGTATCAATTTTATGAACCTGACCACGGCAAGATCATCGCAGCGTGCCAGTGAGATCGGCGTACGCAAATCGATGGGCGCTTTCAGGAGCAACCTCGTCGGGCAATTCCTCGGCGAGTCATTTATGCTCGTCCTGTTTGCGCTGATCGTTTCGTTTGTGTTGGTGATTGCCGCCCTCCCCGTATTTAATTCCGTAATGCAGAAGCAACTCGCCCTGGATACAGATAATTTACCGTTCATTGCCGGTGCAGCCATACTGATATGCCTGTTCACGGGACTGGTCGCGGGAAGCTATCCTGCATTCTTCCTGTCCGCGCTAAAGCCGACGCAGGTGTTAAAAGGAAAGTCCATGACCGGCGGCGGATCGCAAAGGCTGCGCAAGGGGCTGGTGGTGCTTCAGTTTGTGATCACGATAACGCTGATATCCTCGATTGTTATTATCCGCAAGCAGCTGGCGTTCATCCAGTCCAGGTCACTGGGATTTGACACCGAACAAGTGGTGATGATTCCCTTGCGAACACAAGGAGCGTCCAGGCAATACGTATCCTTGCAGGAGTCCTTCAGCCAGTTAGCCGGCGTGAATGCGGTGTCCGGTACGACCAGCATTCCGTCGACGCCGCTGTTCACGGATTGGGGCGTATACAAGCAAGGCTCCGGCAAAGATCAGTCGGTGACGCATGATATTGTGAGGGTGGACAAAGATTACTTCAAAACACTGGATATCGATTTCATTGCAGGCAGGGATTTCCTCGTCGAACAGGACAACCTCCCGGACGATACGGTTGGTACAACCAAGATCATTGTGAATGAATCGAGCCTGCGGGCGTTTGATATTCCCCTTGAAAAAGCCATAGGACAGTCTATATTTTTCGAGCCGGGTTCTGAGCGTTATGAATTCACCATCATCGGCGTCGTCGGGGATTTTCATCAGTTCTCGCTCCACCAGAAGATCGGGCCGATGCTGTTCCTGTACCCCGGCAGCAGGGAAGCATTTCCTTACATAGCGGTGTCGTTGTGGCCTGAATCGTATGCTTCTATTGAGAAA
>DASPJC010000303.1:0-2007 GCA_035628815.1 Ohtaekwangia sp.
AAAAAACACGCGCTGCCTCAATTATTACTCGGCCAGATCTTCACGCTGCAGCCGGTAAAGGATATCCATTTAAAAAGCGAACTCCAGGCAGAACCATCCCCGCCGAATACGTTTACGAATATTTACATCTTTGTCGGTGTAGGCATTTTAACGCTCATCATCGCGTGTATCAATTATATCAATCTCAGTACCGCCCAGTCGTTCACGCGCATCAAAGAGATTGGTATCCGGAAAATTCTGGGCTCGATGAAATACCAGCTTATCGTGCAGTTCCTGGCGGAAAGCTTTCTCTTCTGCCTGGTGTCGATGACACTGGCCTATGCGGTATTCTACACGTTGCTGCCGCTGCTCAACAGCCTTACCGACAAGCACCTCGTCTTCAACCAGGTGGTGGACTATAACCTGCTTACCGGGTCGCTTGTTCTTTTACTGGCCATTACCTTCCTGGCGGGTGGTTATCCTGCGTACTTCATTACACAATTCGAATCCATTAATGCATTGAAAGGCGGATCCGCGATGGATTTGGGCAATCAGTGGCTGCGCAAAGTACTGGTGGTTTTTCAGCTCGCCATTGCCTGCGCGTTGATGTCGGGATCGTTATTGATCGTCAAACAAATGAATTACCTGGCAGGCCGACCGCTGGGATTTCAAAAGGAACACGTCGTGAATATTCCGTTGTACAGCGTCAACCTCAACGGCATCTTCAGGCAAAACGACTCAACATTCCGCGTCAGGCTGCAGACCTTCCGGGACGAAGTTGAAAAACAAACCGGCGTAATTTCCACGGCACTCTCCGCGACAGCGCCCGGCCTGGGCGGTACCTATCGCGGTACGCTGCCGGAAGGGTACACGCAGGAAGAGATTCTGATCATTGCCAACATGCCGGTCGATTATGATTTCCTGAAAACGTATGGTGTTGAAGTCGTGGCCGGAAGGAGTTTCAGCCGGGATCATGCCACGGATGTAGCGGAAGGATTCATGATCAACGAAGCCGCGGTGAAGGAGTTCAACTGGGGATCACCTGAGGAAGCTATCGGCAAGACCATGAACCGCGAAGGAAAGATCGGCAAGGTCATCGGCGTGTTCAGGGATTTTCATTACGAATCACTGGAACGCCCCATCGGCGCGCTGATCCTGGAAATGAATACAGAACAATTCAATACCCTTTCCATCCGGTTTGAGAATGCTGACGTGCAACAAGTGATTGAAAAGCTGGAGGCCTCGTGGAATCGCATGTTTCCTGAAAAATCATTTCAGTTTACGTTCCTCGAGGAACAGCTCAACGAACAGTATGCTGCATTTCAAAACTTTGGCACCATCATCCAGGCGTTTACCGTCATTGCTATCCTGATCTCATGCCTCGGTGTGTACGGTCTTGTTCTCTTCGTCGTCCAGCGGAAAGTCAAGGAAATCGGGGTACGCAAAGTGCTGGGAGCAACCTTGCCGAACATACTTACACTAATATATAAAGACTTCGCCTGGCTGCTCGGCCTGGGATTTTTATTCGGTATCCCGATCTCTTACTATCTCATGCAGCAATGGCTGACGAATTTTACCTATCATACATCACCGGATGTGCTGACGTACCTGTTGAGCCTGCTGCTGGTCGTAACGATCGTACTGCTGACCATCAGCTATCAGGCGATCAGGGCCTCGTTGGCGAACCCCGTTTCGTCGTTGCGGAGCGAGTAGGGCATGCAGGAAGATACAGTTTACATTGAATCCTGAGCATGGCACGTGCGGCGGAGAGCAGCGCGCGAAGGATCTTACGCGGACCAGGTAGGGAACCGCATCAGAAAATTGCTGATAGTCATGAGCAGGGCACGGGCGGGGAGAGGCCAAAGATTCCCGAGGCCCTTAATTTATAATACCATTGTACGCTTAGGGGTTGATGACTCTTTGTCACCATACCGTATCGTAAACGAAACATTCTATTATCGGCCATTGACCGAAAACGGCCTAATTAATCGGTTACAACGTTTGCATTTCTTAATGAAAAAGTATTAC
>DASPJC010000304.1:0-17009 GCA_035628815.1 Ohtaekwangia sp.
CGATACGCCTAAGGTGCCTTCACTGTAAAATCCCTTCGCTTTTGGCGACCATTTAAGATTGACGTTGGAAAAGACAAGGGGCTTGGCTAAAGGAGCAAGTGTTGCCAGCGAAACGTAGCCTTGTAAACTGCGTTGTTCGAAATCCTTCACCATGCGTTCGCCGACGATATCGGCGATTTTATATAAAAGTTCTGTCTGATCACCCAGTCCTTCGTCAGCACCTTCATTCTTGATAACATCCTGTATCTGGAGCGCCATGATCTCGAATGCCTGGATCGGAACGTTGCTGTCCATGATCAGGAAGGAGTTCATTTTGATCTCGTTCGTTTCCATATTCCCCTGACCGAGGGCCGTGGCGGTAACGTTGAAGTCCTTCGAACCGGAAAAGATATTCACCGGCCCTTCAAACCGTACCTGCATGGTTTCATCCTTATAGGCAAAGACTTTTCCGGCGAGGGCATTGCCAGCCGCTTTTTCCAGGCTTTCGATCTTAAATTCTTTCGAAGCTGTATCGTATAGAAGAATTCCGGCAGGCGTAAAGAAGTCTTCATCGTCTTCACTCTTCTTGTCGTTGGCAAAGGAGATGTACAATTCGTTGTCGGCATTTCCGAAATGAAGGCCGGCACTTACCTGCTTCCCATCTTCTGTTACCGCATTATCGAAATCGATGTGAACCTCGGTTTCATCGCCCGACTGGTCGTATTTAATCCAGGTGTTGTAATTTTTTATTTTCCGGATATCCAGCTTGACATAGCCATTGAGCTGAAGCGCGGGGCGGGTGGCATACATGACCATGTCACCTTTGTAGAACATACCTGCACCCAGCACGAGGTTTTCCCGTTCGGAGACAGCGCCGGTGGCTACGGTCTGTTGCGCCGCCGCCGAATGCTGACGGGTTTTCCTGGTCGCCACTTCCTGCGCGATGGGCTCCAGGTGGAAATCCGTCATTTTAATGGCGAAGGTATCGCGCAGCAGGTTGACGTACTGATACGTGGCATAACCACTGAATTCTTTCCGCGAGATAATGTCTACAACGCCCTCGGTGAGGCGGTGGTAACCGTTCAGTGTATCGAGGATAATGGTTGTGTTTTTCAGCGTTCCGATCTTCGCGTTCTCAAGGATGAGTACTTCGTTATTCTCCGGGGTGATCCTGGCGTCGGCCACGATGATGTATGGAATTCCGCTTACTTTCAGCTCCTGTTTCTTCAGATCATATTCCGCTTTTTCGGCAAGGAAGTTCAGCGAGTCGAGGTCCTTGCGGGTCGTATAAAAATACGAATCTTCAAGCGGCACATCGGGATCTTTGCTCATGGTGATCTTCTGGGCATTCAGATCCCAGCGCATTTCGGGAATGGATGTTGAAAATTGCGCAAAAGGGAATTCGATCGCGGCAACACCGGCTACTTCGGGGCTGATGTCGGCATAGTTCTGTTCGAGGTTAAACTTCAACCGGACGTCGGTGCCCGTCAGCAGCGGTTTATTAGGATCGTCTGATTTTACCTTAAAGCGTGCATGACGGGCGCTGAAGTCATTCCCTGTAAAGGTCATGTTCCTGGAGACGAGCTCGGTGCCGCGGGTTTCAAGTTTCCCTGCGCCGGCAACACCTTCCTTTGAAATCGTCAGCGTTCCGCGCATCTGCGCTGTGGAATCGTAAAAGTTAAAAGGCTCTCCTTTGTTCTTCAATTTCATCTGGTCGAGTTTCGGATACCATTTCATTTCGAAATCCGGCAGCGAAGCCTGGGGAAACAAAACCGAACCGAATTGCGATTTTGAGATCGTAGCGCGATCACCTTTTGTGATGACGGAGTCGGGATAAAACACAAAATCTGGTGACGAAATGGAGGCCGCCAGGTAATCGATCCGGCCGGTACCACGCAGTCCCCGGTTGTTCATGGTCAGTACGCCGTTCATCTTTCCATCCCCGTTGTAGAGCTGGTAACCGCCTTGCGGTATAACATGTTCAAAGCCCAGCGACTTGTCGGGCTGTGAATGAAGTTTTTCCTTAAAGTTCGGGAACATTCCGCTGGACACGAATGTACCGTCGAAGTTGATCGATGCGGGGTCGGCGTCGTTAAGACTATCCAGTTTGAAAGGCGGTACAACGAAGAACATTGAGCGGTCATAGACGCCGCCCAGCACTTCGTAACGGTCGAAATAGATTGCCCCACCCGAGCTTGCGTCAAGTCGCGGGTAATTCGGAATTTTCTTTTTCCCTGACTTGTTATTGCCCCGGCTGATAAACAGCGTTCCTGATTTTCTTGAGGTGTCCCCTAAGCCTCCGGCAGTAGCGGCGGTACTGTCAGCGCCGACCATGGAGTTGTTGATTTTCCGGCGAATGGTTTGCCCTTTCGCGTTCTTCTCGTTCACATAGAAATTGATCGAATCGATGTGTGTGAGGTTGATCAGGAAACTATCATAACGTAAGGTGAACCCCTTCCCGCTGATTTCGAAATTGCCCGCCCGAACGGTACCATCAAACTTGATATCGCGATTTTGCAGGATGGTGATCACGCTGCTGTCCGGATCGATCCGCACGTTCAGTGAATCACTTACCCTGAACTCGCCGACACCGCGAACGGTCATATAGCCTTTATCGAAGTTGAGCGAGGCGTTGGCAGAACTGTCGATGACCGAATGGATCTTCAGGTTATCGTAGTCCATCTCCCCCCTGGAAGCGCGGTAAAGTAAGATCGCTTTTTCTTTTACCTTAATGACATCGGTTTTCGGATCGTAGACGACCATTCCTTTTTCGTTGAGGAACTGGATGGCCGCTTTAATGTCGCGCATTTCTTTTCCCGAATACTGCGCCAGGTCGCCGGAATAAAATTCCCGCACTTTGTATTTCAGGCAATAGTTTGCTACCAGGGCCAGCGGGTGGAAGCTGAACCCTTCTCCTTTCAAAAGTCTGAAATCCTCAGGGTCGTAAAAATCGACCGACTCTATGATCATCGGCACGGTGTTGCGGCCGCCGTCGGTAAGCAGATCGAGACTGTCCGTAAAAAGGTTCCACTTAATCACGTCGATCGCGAGGTCGATGTTGAAAAACGATGCCGAATAAGGCGTGTGTTTCATAGCGCCTTTTTCTTTGGTGAGGATCAGCCGCTGTGTGCTGTCAGCGCCAAACAAATACCGCATGCGCACGCTGGGATGGGTAATGGAGTCGTTGCGGTGAGCAATGTTGATCTTCGTCCTGGTCGCGGATATGGTTGAATCACTGAATTGAAAATCGGTGGACCGCGCTGTAAATTTTTTTTCCCCGTTGTGAAAGACCTCGATTGTCGAGAAATCATTCCCTGCAGATGCGCTGGAGATCTTTGGACCAAACAAGGAGAACCCTCCTTTGTAGCGAACGTTCTCGTCGCCGATGCCTTTAATTTCCAAAGAGTTCTGAAAAGACTGGAACCGCGGGTAGCCGGAGGCAACGGAATCTTTGCGGGGCTGCGACTTGAATTCAAAGCTTCCCGGAATAAAACCGGGTGTCCGTCCGACATAGTTGAGTTTCACCAGGGGTGCCTTCAGCTCGGCTTTTGTCACACTGAAATTGTAGGCAGGCATGGTGCAGTAGACGCTGTCGGGATTCAGCCCTGCGGCCGACCAATCGAAAGTACCACCCTCGCCCACAAAGATATTATCGCGGAGCGACAGCGTACCTTTGGTGCTTTTAAGGAAGACCGAGTCATACCGTGTAACAAAGTTAAGGGTAACGCGATCGAAGCGGATGACAGGGCCCTCTACAATCGGCTGAGGCGGCGGATTCATCCACAACGGTGCTTCGGTATATATCTCCTCGGAAACCGCAGGTTGTTCATCTTCGGAATAATCTTCTGATGGAGCAACGTCTTCCACGGGCAACTCCTCGCCGGAAGAATAACCACTGGTATCGTTCATGTCGAATGCAGGGGCAGGCTCGATGTAATCGAAAGTGTAGACATCATCACGCGCATAAAGCCTGAACGCCCTTTCGTAATGCAAAGCATGATGCTGGAAAAATGTACGGCTTGCCGCCAGAAAATTCTGCGCGCGGGCATTCGATTCTTTGTCGATAACCAGCCCCGCAACACGCAGGTAGGCATTGATCTTGGATGGATCTGCATTTTCGATGCTGACCGCATTCGCAATGGCACCGACATAGTTCAGAACAGCGGTTTTCAGGGGAAATTTTTTCTTCCGCATCGCATAAACCTGCTTTTTGATGGTTATCTGCTGGTCGGGTGACAGTTTAAGCCATGCCGAGGAAAAACTTGTCCCGATCACAAAAGCATCGACATTCCGGGTGTTCTCAAAAACGATCCGGAGACTATCGGCCAGGTTTAGTTGAACCTGGTTGTCCTGTTGCTGCGCGGAGGCCCTAAAAGCAAACAGGAGCGATAAGAGCAAAAAGTATGTGGTTGCCTGCTTCACAAAAAAATCCCAAACCTCGAAATTCGGAAATAATGCGTAAATAAACTATAGAGACGTTACCATAACGCGCCGTGCCCGGAACGTGTATGGCCGCGGTTCAATTTTTCATGCGGTTTACAATAAAAACGATCAGCGAAAGGATCACGCTGACGATAATACTGCTGGTGATGGGTAGATAGAACCTGAAATTTTCTCTTTCAATAACGATGTCGCCTGGCAACCGGCCCAGGGGAAACCGCGGTATATAGGTAATGATCAGCCCTGAGACGAGTAGTACAATCCCGACGATAATCAGCCATTTTCCCATGATTGACTAAATCTTTACAAATTTACGAAAGGTTATTACCCCTTCACGCATGCTAAAAGGCAAAGTATATCTGATCCCGAATATCATCGCCGAAAACACGCAGGACGCGGTTATTCCGCAGCAGGTCGGTGTTATTCTAAAAGATATAGGGTATTTCCTGGCCGAAGACGTCCGGAATGCGCGGCGTTACCTGAGCAGTCTCAGGATCTACGAAAGCATTGCTTCGCTGCGGTTCGAAGTGCTCGACAAGGATACGCCAGGCGAATCCCTGGCCGACCTGATGAAGCCGGTTTTCGCCGGGCAGAATATTGGTATACTATCGGAGTCCGGCTGCCCGGGAATAGCCGATCCCGGTGCCCTGGCCGTGAAATATGCGCACGCGCAAGGAATACAGGTTATCCCGCTGGTGGGTCCCTCGTCTATTCTTCTGGCACTGATGGCTTCCGGCATGAACGGGCAACGCTTTGCTTTCCATGGGTACCTGCCGATCGAGCAAAAGGAGGCCATCCAGGTCTTAAAACAACTTGAGCGCGAATCAAAATCTAAAAACCAGACGCAGATTTTTATTGAAACGCCCTACCGCAACAACAGCCTTATGAAAATATTGCTGCAAACCCTGCAGGACGATACTCTCCTCTGTGTTGCCCTGGGGGTTAACAGCAAGGATGAAGACATAAAAACGCGTTCTGTCAGATCATGGAAGTCGGATGTTCCCGGCTATCCAAAAACGCCGGCGGTTTTTCTTTTTCTGGCAGGTTAAATCTATTGATACGGTAGACTTTTTGCTTTTACACTTTTCACCCTAAATTTGCCCGCTCAATAAAATAACTGATTGAAATACTATGCCCTATTTATTCACCTCCGAGTCGGTATCTGAAGGTCACCCCGACAAGGTAGCAGACCAGATATCAGACGCGCTGATCGATTACTTTTTGGCTTACGATCCAAACTCCAAGGTTGCCTGTGAGACACTGGTAACGACAGGTCAGGTAGTATTGGCAGGTGAAGTGAAATCAGAAGCATACCTTGATGTGCAGGATATCGCCCGCGAGGTGATCCGTCGCATAGGATACACCAAAAGCGAGTACATGTTCGAAGCGAACTCCTGTGGTATCCTGTCGGCCATTCATGAGCAGTCGCCGGATATCAACCAGGGCGTCGTCCGGAAAAAGAAGCAGGACCAGGGTGCCGGCGATCAGGGCATGATGTTCGGATACGCGACCAATGAAACAGACAATTTTATGCCGCTGCCGCTCGAGCTTGCGCACAGCCTGCTGCGTGAATTATCCGCGATCCGCCGCGAAGGCCGGGTGATGACGTACCTGCGCCCCGATGCAAAGTCGCAGGTAACGATCGAGTACGATGATGACAATCGTCCGGTACGCGTGGATACCATTGTTATCTCTACACAACACGACGACTTTGCCCGTGATGCCGTCATGCTGGGCAGGATCAAGGATGATGTGATCAACATTGTGATCCCACGCGTGTTAAAAAAATTCCCCGCGCGTGTTCGTAAGTTATTTGGGAAAGATATCCAATACCACGTTAACCCTACTGGTAAATTCGTGATCGGCGGACCACACGGCGACACGGGGTTAACCGGCCGCAAAATCATTGTCGATACCTACGGCGGAAAAGGTGCCCACGGTGGTGGTGCATTTTCAGGAAAAGATCCATCCAAAGTAGACCGTTCCGCGGCGTACGCCACACGACACATTGCAAAAAACCTCGTGGCTGCAGGGCTATGCGATGAGGTCCTTGTACAGGTAGCTTATGCGATCGGCGTTGCCCAGCCGGTCGGACTGTATGTAAATACCTATGGAACGTCGAAAGTGAATATGAACGACGGCGAGATTGCACAACGCGTGGCGAAGATCTTTGATATGCGTCCCTATTTCATCGAGCAACGTTTCAGCCTTCGCACACCGATTTACGCCGAGACCGCAGCGTACGGACACATGGGAAGAGAACCACAAATCGTGGAGAAGATATTCAATAAAGGCAAATCGAACGAAAAGAAGGTAAAGGTTGAATTGTTTCCCTGGGAAAAACTTGATCACGTTGATCAGGTGCGCCGGGCCTTTAGAATAAAATAGTGATTTCATGATTTAACAGATAGCCCACGATTTCAACCGCGGGCTATTTTTTTGCGTCCCTTATTACACAAACGCGCTCTGTCCTGTAATCGCTCTTCCAACGATCAGGGTATTGATTTCCTTTGTCCCTTCATAGGAGTAGATCGCCTCGGCATCCGCGACGAACCGCGCAATGTCATGTTCTATTAAAATTCCATTACCGCCGAACAATTCACGCGCATGACTCACCACATCGCGTGTCCTTAACGTGCAGAACACTTTCGCCAGCGACGCCTGCTCATCACTTAACATTCCCTGGTCCTGTAACTGCGACAACCGGCACACCATTGTCTGCATGGCGGTGAGGTTACTGAGCATTTCTACCAGCAGGTCCTGTACCATCTGGAAGCTGCTGATGGTGCGACCGAATTGCTTCCGCTCGTTGGTATAATGCAACGCGCTCTCATAAGCACCGCGGGCGCATCCCACGGCCTGCCACGCTACTCCCGCCCGCGTCATACGCAGTACCTTAGCCGTATCCTTAAATGAATTTGCTTCCTGCAGCCGGTTGATTTCCTGTACCTCGCAATGGGTGAGGGTGATCAGGGCATTCTGCACGATGCGGAGCGCCATCTTTCCCTTGATCTTTTCAGCCTTGAAGCCCGGTGAGCCTTTTTCTACAATAAAACCTTTTACGTTTCCGTCGTCCAGGTCGCGGGCCCAGATCACCACCAGGTCGGCGAAGGTCGCATTGCCAATCCATTTCTTCTGACCATTCAGGATCCAGCGGTCCCCTTCGCGCTTGCACGTGCAGGTTAACCCTCCGGCCGCGCCCGAGCCAACTTCAGGCTCGGTCAGACCGAAGGCGCCGATGAGTTCCATCCGTTGCATCGGCGGCAACCATTTTTGTTTTTGCTCCTCCGATCCGCAGTAATAGATCGAACCCATGGCAAGCCCGCTTTGCACACCAAAGAAAGTGGAGACAGAACAATCGACACGTGCCATTTCCATCGCCAGGAATCCTTCCAGCAAAGATGATCTTCCCGGACAACCATATCCCTCATAAGTGAGGCCGCAGATATTGAGCTTTGCCATTTCGGGGATGATCTGGTGCGGAAATTCATCCTTTAACCAGTAATTATTTACGATGGGCTTGATCTCTTTTAACATGTATTCCCGCACACTAAGCTGAATGGCGCGCTCCTCCGGTGTGAGCAACTCGTGCAGGTCGTAGAAGTCACCATCAATGGGCGGAAATTCATGCTTCCGCTTGCCGCCCTCCATGAATTTCATCAGTTTCTGAAGGTCCTCTTCCCTCATGCTGCTGACAAGACCAACCATTTTGTTAAGGTCGACTTTTTCCGCAAGCCTCCCGATTTTGTCCATGTCGAGTTGTTGCAGTATGGCGAGTGATGATTTGATTTTTCTGAAGATTGACATGCGCAGTATGTTAGTTTAAAATGAAGATACGCTTTTGCGTCCTATGGCCTTAACAGCCTATCCGCTTTTTTGCCGGCGCCGATGACGATTATGATGATGTCACGAAACGAAATCCGACCACGAGCGATATTCACCCCTCCTCCAGGTGTAGCTTTCTGAAAAGCTCCCACACCACGATGCCAAGACAAACCGAAATATTCAATGAGTGTTTCGTGCCGGTTTGCGGAATTTCCAGAGCAATGTCGCCCAGCTCCATGACGGGTTCACTGACACCATTTACCTCATTGCCGAAGACGAGGCAATATTTCATTCCGGGGTCGGGCGTAAAATCTGCGACCGAAATACTTGCCGTGGTCTGCTCCACGATAATTACCTTATACCCGGAGGCCCTGAGCTTTTTTACGGCGTCCGCAGGGTGTTCGAAATATTCCCAGGCGACAGATTCCGTGGCGCCAAGGGCAGTCTTTTGAATTTCACGATGCGGCGGGGTGCCGGTTATTCCTCCCAGAAAAATTTTATCGACCCGGAAGGCATCGGCTGTCCTGAAAGCGGAGCCCACGTTGTGCAGGCTGCGTACATTGTCCAGTACTATACTTAAGGGCAGTTTTTTCGCCTCCCAGAATTCTTCCACGGAAATTCTTTCCAGTTCTTCAAGCTTTAATTTTTTCATGGTCGTATTGCTGCGCTCAATATAATGACGGAGCATTCACCGCGGTAACGAGCGTTGTTAATTTTTGTAGTTTCCCGTATGGATCGACTGTTAATGTTCAGTGTGGTATTACTTTGCCCGTGGTTTGGGCGGGCACAAAACGTCTGGAAGGATGTTTACCGCGAAAGTGCATGGGAAGCGCGTGACAAATGGCAGCGGCCGGCTGAAATCGTTGGGCGTCTCGCGCTGCGTGCAGGCGACAAGGTTGCTGATGTGGGCTGCCACGAAGGTTACTTCACCCTGAAACTGGCCGCGGAGGTGGGTGATGCCGGGCGCGTTTATGCCGTGGATATTGACCGGGATAAACTGGATAAGCTTAAAGGTCATCTGTCGGAAAGGAACATCACCAACGTCATTATCGTGAAAGGCGATGAGGATGACCCTAAATTACCGGTAGGTGCATTGGATGCCGTGCTGATCGTCGACACATATCATGAGATGGACGCTCATGACGAAATCCTGCGCCGGATAAAGGCTTCCCTGAAACACGGGGGTCGCCTCGTCATCTGCGAGCCGGTTTCGGAAGCCAGCAGAAAGTTGACGCGCGCCGATCAGGAGAAGAAACATGAGCTCGGCATGGCCTATGCTATTGCTGACCTGGAAAAAGCCGGGTTCAAAATCACTTTTAAAAAAGATCCGTTCGTGGACCGGACACAGGAGAAAGGCGACGAAATGTGGATCATTGTTGCTGAAAAACATTAGCCGTCATACGGTTAGCCATCGCTTTTAAACAGAATTTTAATCTCAATATTTTGTCCGGGAAATCTTCATCTCTCACTGGCGGGAATATATCTTTGTTTTCCATGGCCGAGATCAAATCTTCCGTAGAAACCCCCTTGATGAAGCAGTACAACGCTATCAAAGCGAAGTATCCCGGTGCGCTGCTGCTTTTTCGGGTGGGCGATTTTTATGAAACGTTCGGACAGGATGCTGTTGCCGCCAGCAAAGTACTGGACATCGTGCTGACAAAACGCGGCAATGGCTCTGCCTCTGAAACGGAACTTGCAGGGTTTCCTCACCACGCGCTCGATACTTATTTACCCAAGCTGGTGCGTGCCGGCCACAGGGTTGCTATTTGTGATCAGCTTGAAGACCCCAGATTCGTGAAGGGAATTGTAAAGCGCGGCGTTACGGAGCTGGTTACGCCGGGACTTTCGTTCAACGACAACGTCCTGGAGCGCAAGCAAAACAATTTTCTCGCATCGGTCTTTGCAGCAAAAAATGCTTTTGGAATTGCTTTCCTGGATGTGTCAACCGGCGAATTTTATGCTGCGCAGGGGAATGAAAACTATATCCTGAAGCTTATCCAGGGCTTCGCGCCCGCGGAGATTATTTTCAGCAAGACTTCGCGCGATAAATTTGAAAGTCTTTTTGGCGGGGAATACAGTACGTTCGCGCTCGATGAATGGGTGTATGGATTTGACTATGCCTACGACAAACTCGCCAACCAGTTTAAAACTTCCTCGCTGAAAGGTTTCGGCATTGAAGATTTTGGCGAAGCAATCATCGCTGCAGGATCAATCCTGCATTACCTCGAAGATACCGAGCATCGCGACACTTCGCATATCTCATCCATTTCGCGGATCGATGAAGACAAATATGTATGGCTGGACAAATTTACCATCCGCAACCTTGAAATCGTCAGCACGCCGCAGGACAATGGCGTACCCCTGATCCAGATCCTCGACCGGACCATGACACCCATGGGTTCACGGCAACTCAGGAAGTGGATGATTCTGCCGTTGAAGGATCGTGCCGCGATTGAAGAACGCCTTTTTGTGGTCGATACCTTTTATAATGATACTTCCCTTGCAGAAAAGATCTGTGATTCGCTGAAGCACATCGCCGATCTCGAGCGCCTGATATCAAAGGTGGCGGTGAACCGCATCAATCCGCGGGAGATGCTGCAACTGAAACGTTCACTCAAATGCGTGGAACCCATCAAACACGCACTCGGGACTCATCCTTCCGAACAACTGAAAAAACTTGCAGACCAGCTTCACCCCTGCGAATTTCTGCTGGAAAAAATCGAGAAGGAACTCCGCGAGGATGTTTCAATCGCGAGCAACCAGGGCGGCCTGATCAAAAAAGGTATTGATGCGGAACTGGACGAGCTTCAGGCGATCGCCTTTTCCGGAAAGGACTTTCTGATGCAGATCCAGAAGCGTGAAATCGAACGCACCGGGATAGGGTCACTGAAGATTTCGTATAACAAAGTATTCGGATACTACCTGGAAGTAAGCAACGCCAACAAAGAGAAAGTACCGCATGACTGGATCCGAAAGCAGACCCTCGTCAATGCTGAACGGTACATCACGGAGGAACTGAAGGTTTATGAAGAGAAGATACTGCACGCGGAGGAAAAACTTTCGGTGATCGAGCAGCGTATCTTCAATTCTCTTATTCAGACGGCGGCTGACTTTGTTCCGCAGATCCAGCAAAATGCCCGCGTACTGGCCCACATCGATTGCCTGCTTTCTTTTTCCTATACAGCCCGCGCCAATAAATACTGCAAGCCGGAGATCAACGATTCGCTGATTGTCGACATTAAAGGCGGCCGTCATCCGGTGATCGAAAGGCAACTGCCGCCAGGCGAGGCATATGTACCCAATGATATTTACCTCGATAGTGAAAAGCAGCAAATCCTGATCATCACAGGCCCCAACATGGCGGGTAAGTCAGCGCTGCTGCGTCAGACTGCCCTGGTCACCCTGATGGCACAAATGGGAAGTTTTGTCCCGGCGTCTTCAGCGTCGATCGGCATCGTGGACAAGGTATTTACCCGTGTCGGTGCTTCGGATAATCTTTCGCGCGGCGAATCGACCTTCATGGTGGAGATGATTGAAACCGCCAGCATTCTGAATAACCTGAGTCACCGCAGCCTGATACTGATGGACGAGATCGGTCGTGGCACCAGCACGTATGACGGCGTTTCCATCGCATGGTCGATCGTTGAATACCTGCACAATCACAGGGACTTCAAACCCAAAACATTGTTTGCCACGCATTACCATGAACTGAATCAGCTGCAGGAGGATCTTCCCCGGGTAAAGAACTTCAATGTATCGGTGAAGGAGATCGGCGACAAGATCATATTCATGCGCAAGCTGAAAGAAGGCGGAAGTGAACACAGTTTCGGCATTCATGTGGCGCAACTTGCCGGCATGCCCAACCGCGTGGTACTGCGTTCGAACGAGATACTCCATTTTTTAGAGAAGGATAAACACAAGAATGAGCGAAAGCAGAAGGACATCCCAAAACCTACTCCGCAAATGAGTTTGTTTGAAGCGGATCCCCGGTTTAAAGAGATCGAGGAGTTGCTGGGCAGGATCGACATCAACACCATCAGCCCGGTGGAGGCGTTGCTGAAATTGAATGAACTGTTATCCGTACTGAAGGGTAGCCGGTAGGACAGCCCGGATGAACCGCCCATGATTGCCAGTCAACAGCGTTATCAGTTCCGCTTGAAATTCTTCTTGAAATTCTTTTTGCGGGGAAAGCTTCCGCTTTTTTTAACTTCCGGGCTATACGCAGGACCTTCTCCAACAGATTCAGGTAAAGGAAGTTTCTGGATGGTATCGCCGATCAGTCTTTCGATCTGCATGAACTTCCGCTGGTCTTTTTCATTGATGAGGGTGACAGCCGTGCCGGTGGTCTCTGCCCTGGCGGTGCGCCCGACGCGGTGAACGTAATCTTCCGGATCGGGAGGAACATCCCAATTGATGACCAGGCTGATTCCTTCCACGTCAATACCGCGCGACAATACGTCTGTTCCAATCAGGATACTGACCTGTTTGTTTTTAAAAGCCCGGAGAAGCTGCTCCCGTTCTGTTTGCTCAAGATCGGAGTGAAAAGCGCGCGCCGGTAAATTTCCGCGCTGAAATGCCACGTCGAGTTTTTTAACGGTTTCTTTGGTTGAAGCGAAAATGATAACGCTGTTCCAGGGTACCGTCTTCAGAATGTGTTTAAGAATAGCAGCTTTCTGCGTGTCGTATACAACATAAGCCTGCTGCAGGATGCCGGCGGCCGGTTTTGCGATAGCGATGTTAACCTCTACCGGTTGATTTAATATTTTCGACGCCAGCTGCCGGATCTTGGGAGGCATTGTCGCCGAAAACAGCAACGTCTGCCGGTTCTTGGGAAGGTAATTGATGATTTTAACAATGTCATCAAAAAAACCCATATCGAGCATGCGGTCGGCCTCATCAAGTACAAGATGCTGCAGGTGGTCCAGGTTTATCTTACCCATCGCCAGCAGTGCAATCAGGCGCCCGGGAGTCGCAATGATAATGTCCGCCCCTTCTTCCAGGGCACGACGCTGCTGGTCCCAGCTCGCGCCGTCGCCACCGCCATATACCGGGATAGAGCTGACGCCGAGGAAGTAAGCAAATCCTTCAATCTGCTGGTCTATCTGCTGGGCGAGCTCGCGGGTTGGCGCAATAACCAGGGTATTAAGATGTCGCTTTTCAGCATTCGCGATGTTATGCAGGATTGGAAGAATATAGGCCGCTGTTTTGCCGGTGCCGGTCTGAGCGCATGCAATCATGTCCTTGTTTTCCAAAATCAGCGGAATGGCTTGCTCCTGAATGGGGGTGGGTTTGGTGTAACCCATGGATAGAAGCCCGTCTAAAAGGCGGGAATCCAGATTAAAGTCTTCGAATGTCAACGTGGTATAAAAAATTTACTGTAAAGATCAGTTATTCAAACTGATAAAAAAAGGCATTGGTTCCTGCGGCGGAAGCCGATCCAAAAAAACAGCGGCTGAATCACCAGACTCAGCCGCTGCACAAAGGGGAAGAAAGGCTATTAAGCGGCCTTCTTGATGTTTTCAATCCTGATTTCCTTGCGGGAAGCCAGGCGAATAATGTTCATCTTATCCAAAAGCTTGATAACAATATAGGTCGGGTCTATCTCGTGCCAGCGAATGCCACCGAAATTGGCGCGTGAACCGAACTTGTGGTGATTGTTGTGATAGCTTTCGCCCATCATCAGGAAATCCACGGGGAGGAAATTCTTGGAAGTATCGCCTACTTCGAAATTCCTGTAACCATATTTATGGGCAAACCAGTTAATGATGGCGCCGTGCAACGGGCTCATCAGGAACTGGAGCGGCAACAACAGCCATAACCACCAGGTCGTAGCGAATTGCACGTAGAATGCGACATAAACAGCGCCCCAGAATATCCGTGACGGCCATGAGCGGGCGAACTTATCGAATGCTTCCCACTGGGGAACGCCTTCAGTAAAACGTTTATCAACGACCATGCGACCATTGGCAATGGCGGAATAGATGGTTTTTGTTTTCCACATCATGTTCCAGATGGTCTCATCGTACTTGGGAGAATGCGGATCGTTTTCGGTGTCGGCAAAGGCATGATGCATCCGGTGCATAACGCCATATCCGTAAGCGCTCAGGTAATTTGAACCCTGAAAGATCCAGGTAAGGACAAAAAACACCTTTTCCGTGAACTTGTTCATGGTAAATGCCTTGTGAGCCGCATACCGGTGAAGGAAAAAGGTTTGAAAAAATAGCGACAGGTACCAGTGCGCTACAAAAAAGATAAGAATGGCAATCATGAATTTAGGTTTACGAATGAATACTATGATCTCGGGCCTAGCTGTAAGACCGGAATGTTTCGGGTTTGTGACAGTTTTTTGAAAATATTTTTTTAAAGGGAGGTGTCGATATCAGTTTTCAGATCAGAGATGAGTTCGGCGGGATTGCCAAAATGAAAGGCTTTGCTCAGGCTTTCCCGGATTTTCGATGTGTCCGGGAAGTTGATTTTCGCGGTTTCTTCACCTAATTTCTTTTTCGCGCGGCAGACCAGCTGGCGGCAATGATCTTTCTTTTTGTTAAGTGTTACCTGGAGATCCTCGTAGTCGAAATCGAAAACTTCCTTCAACAGGAACACGGCACGCTCGAGCGGTTCCAATTTGGTGTGCAGCACATTCAACGCCGCGGTAAGATTGACTTCAAAATCCAGGTGGGCCAGGTTGGTGGTTTCCTTGAACCGGTTAAAAACCTCCGACATGTTTTCAAGGTACTCTTCCTTTTTGCGACGCAGCGAATTCAAATGGTTCATGCAATTGTTCGTAACCGCTTTAATGAGATACGCTTTGGTATTAACGATTTTCTCATGGTCGATGCTGAGCCACTTCACGAAAGTCTCCTGTACAATGTCCTCCGCGTCGGCTTTACAACGCACCAGGTTGTAAGCGATCGTGTGAAGCAGCGGCTGGTAAAGTACGATGGTCTGTTCGCGATTCATGGAAGTCAGCAAAGATAATAGCAAAACACCAAAACTTTGCTTTTTGTTTGCCGCCCTTTCAAGGCTTTCAAAGAGTTTACTTACATCGACACGCCGTACAGTTGTTTGTATGTAAAATTCGCGAAGACCGGATCAAATCATTCCCGGGGAAAGCCTTATCTTTGCAGGCCCGCAGATAATAAAAAGGTTATGCGGGCGAATAAATTTCCTCCCTTTTCTGTTCAGGCATCATGACAAGCTCGACACTTCAACCAGAAACCCGGAGAAAGCCGATTCTCGTGCAGGAAATCGCATTTGGAGCAGTTCACCTGGTACCGCTGCTCGCCCTTTGGACGGGCGCAACCTTGTTTGACTGGATCGTATGCGCAGTACTGTATGTAAGCCGTATGTTTTGGGTAACGGGCGGCTATCACCGCTACTTCGCGCATAAATCGTATAAAACATCACGCTGGTTTCAGTTCGTGATCGCCTTCATGGCCCAGACTTCCGCGCAGAAGGGCGCCTTGTGGTGGGCAGCTCATCACCGTCATCATCACCGGAACAGCGACACGCCGTCAGATCCTCATTCCATGAAGATCTACGGATTCTGGTATTCTCATATCGGCTGGATCGTTGGGCCGGATTTCAAGAAGACGGATTATAAAGTGATTGGCGACTATGCAAAATATCCGGAGCTGGTCTGGCTGAACAAGCATTACCTGGTACCCCCGGTGATCCTGGCGGTCGTGGTAACGGCGCTGGGCGCGATCGTCAATGGCGGCAGTATTACAATGATGTTCACTTCAGCGGGCTTGTCTACGCTGTTCATCGGATTTTTCCTGAGCACGGTAGTTCTCTATCATGCAACTTTCTCCATCAACTCGATCATGCACAAGTTCGGCAACCAGCGCTATGAATCGAATGACGAATCGCGAAACAGCGTTTGGCTGGCACTGCTGACACTGGGAGAAGGCTGGCACAATAATCACCATTATTACGAAACCGCATCGCGGCAGGGATTCTTCTGGTGGGAAATCGATATTACCTATTACATTCTTAAAGGATTGGCTGCAGTGGGACTGATCTGGGATTTAAAAGGCGTCCCGACCCATATCAAATACTCCAGGAACAAGCAACACGCGGCCGAATTGCGTAAGGAACTCGAGCTGAAGAAATCAGCCTGATTTGAATCAATACCATTTAAAAGCCGTCCTGAGAAACAGGGCGGTTTTTGTTTTATGGACTGGCTGGTTTGGATGATACCGGCCGTTTTCAAAGACGAGTACGGGGAATCATTTTGCAGATAAAGGATGGTAGCGGATTTGGAAATTTACGATTCAGCTTTAAATTTGCACTCCCTAACGCGATTGGGTTTTGATTTCGGGCTTTTCGGCGCCGGTTCAAAAGATTCGGTCGCTGCCGGGCTCAGTAAGCGGGAGTAGCTCAGTTGGTAGAGCATCACCTTGCCAAGGTGAGGGTCGCGAGTTCGAGTCTCGTTTCCCGCTCACACAAACCCTTCTCCTATGGAGAGGGGCTTGTTTTTTATAGGCAGTAGTATTATTCACCAGTCATTAGTTGTTCACAGTTCCTAATGCCCAGTGCCTGATGCCTAATGCCTGATATGCCCGGGTGGTGGAATTGGTAGACACGCAGGACTTAAAATCCTGTGGCCAGTAATGGCTGTACGGGTTCGACTCCCGTCCTGGGTACAAACCTGATCGTTTCGGTCAGGTTTTTTTATCTCACACAAAATATTCCGGTCCGCCCGGGTGATATTCCCCCTCCCGACGGCACATTAAATAAAAGCCCTATCTTTTTAACTGGAA
>DASPJC010000305.1:0-2175 GCA_035628815.1 Ohtaekwangia sp.
CAACCTTATAGGTTTCGCCATCCAGGATGGGTCCGAAAACTTTGCCTTCTGTCAGACTGTCTGCGCCGAGGAAAGGCGGCAGCGAAGCCATGGTGTATTTCGCGTAAGGGTTCTGGCCATCGGAATGCGTGACGGCATATACGGAATCTTCCGTCGACGTTCTGAATTCCTCCCGTGCACGTTGCAGTTCTTCATGAACAGCCGCGCTATCTTCAGGTGACGGCGTTACGGGTACCGAGATGTATTTAACATCGCGGCTGGCTTCCGTTTTATATTTTTCAATGTTCTTGTTGTAGTAGTCGCGCAGGTCGTTGTCGCTCACCTTTACAGCCGAATCGCTGATTACAAAGTTGGGAATGAAAAGGTACTTTACTTCGGCAACGTCAGTCTGGGTATGATAGTAGTGTTCTGCTTCCGCTTTTGTGACATAAGTGGTCTCCAGCAAAAGGTTGTCGTACTTGACCCGTTTGCGGCCCGGTGCCAGATCCTTTTGAAAATACTCCCAGCGGATACGGTCAGGTGAATTTGGCGGAACCGTTTTTATGTAGTTGAGGTACTCGCCAAGCCTGGCGCGGTCAAATTCGCCGGTTTCCGGGTTCGTGAAAGACTGCTGGATCGTGGGATCGATGTTTGTACCGTTGATCATATCCACCAGTTCATCATCCGTGACATCAATGGCGAGTTTTTCATACTGCGGCTCGATGGCGTGCCGTGCGATGAGCAGATCCCAGGCCTGCTGGCGGAGACCGGTCATTTCCCTGTCGCTTGGCTCGCGGCCGGTTTGGAGGTAGTAGCTGGCTTCGCGTTCGCGCACGGCAGACTGGAACTCTTCATACGAGATTTCCTTTCCGGCGATTTCGCCCACGGTATTCCTACCCCAGTTCAGAATGTTCGAGTTACCGCTGAAAATATCACTCACAATAAAAGCGGCGATCGCCACAAACACAAAAACCACTACCCAGGTGCCTGCTTTGTTGCGCAAAGTTCCAATCAATGCCATAGTCTGAATTTTAAAGACCGCAAATTTAACCCGTAATCCTTACCAGAAAAATATAGCCTTAAAAAAAGACGCGTTGCAGGGCCCCACGGGTCAGGGGTTAGGGTCTTTTGTCAAATCCGTCCTTCCGGGAGCGGGCGAAATGGTCGTTTTCACCAGGCCGATCCGGTTGTTTTGAGACGTTTGGATCGTAAAGACAAAAGGAGGCCATTCGATCACTTCCCCCGGGGCAGGCATGTTCTCAGATAAGGAAAGAATAAGCCCCCCCAGCGTATCATAATCACCCGTAGGGAGCTCCAGGTCGTAGGTCTTGTTAAGGTAGTCGATTTCAAGGCGTGCGTTAAAAAGATAGGTGTACGCATCCAGCTTTTGCTCCAGGAGGTCGTCATCCGTGTCGGGCTCGTTTTCGGTTTCGCCAAAGATCTCTTCGATGATATCCTCAATGCTCACAATCCCGGCAGTACCGCCGAATTCGTCCATCACAACTGCCAGGGTCTTGTCCTCCCGGATAAAACGACGCATGAGCTCGTTGGCCGGGGTGGTTTCAGGGGCGGTTACGATCGGGGTCAGAATATCGGCGATGGTTAACGGTTTCTTGAAAAGCGACGATGAATGGCAATACCCGATAATATCGTCGATCGTCTTGCGGAAAACGATGATCTTGGAATGCCCGCTGTCCGTGAAAATCTGCCTGAGACGGGCGATCGTTTCCGACACCTCCACCGCGGTGATCTCCGTCCGGGGAACCATGCAATCGCGGATCTTGATTGTTTTGAAGTCAAGGGCATTGAACAGGATTTCGCGATCGAATGTCTGATGCGCAATATGTTTCCGGAGGGTAAGGGCGGGCTGGGCCTGTTCGCGAAAGAGCGGACGGTCTTCCGAATAGTCGAGCTTCAGCCATCCCGTTATGAACCGCAGCAGCAGCAGGAAGAGGTATACCAGGGGAGACAGTATCGTATAGGCCAGGGCGAACGGAAGCGCCGATACCTGCAGGAAACGGGTAGCATTGATGATGGTCAGACCTTTTGGCAGTACGTAGTTGACCAGGTAAATGATCATAACAGACAGCAAAAACGAAAGAACAATGGTCGACACCGGGCTGTTCAGTACGGCATGCGGTGAAGGCAGTAAGACCTGGAAGAAGAAATAAATGAAACAGATGAGGGAAATAGAAT
>DASPJC010000306.1:0-4082 GCA_035628815.1 Ohtaekwangia sp.
CAAACTCCCCCCCTTGATCTTTTCTCCATTCATTGCAACGCGGTCAGGCTTTTCTGTCGCCGGGACCTCGATCAAGAAATTTCTCGAATGACCTTTATACCCGTTCACGTTTTTCCGGGTTATCCTCAGCATAATTTGCGCTTTGCCGGATTCACAAACCATCTCGGTTGTTCCAAAAATATCCTTCTTGTAGTCATTGGTAGTGCCATCGTCTTCGTACAGCACGAAGGATGAACGCCCGGTGTTCCGCGGAAATACTTTCAGTATGATCGGATAATTTTTATCCTGGCCAATGTATTGCATTACCGGCATTGTGGGAATGATGGAACCGGCTTTCACGAAAAGAGGGATCGTCTCCAGTGTCACGGGAAAATCAATCCACTGCCCCCCTTTGTATTTTGTTTTTGTGTCGCCAAAAGAGATCCACTCCCCTTCCGGGAGATATACCCGTTTTGATTCGGCACCTTTCTCCACCACAGGCGCGACCAGCAACTCCCGCCCTACCAGAAACTGTGACTCAGCTTTCATACCTTCAGTGTCGTCCGGATATTCCAGGATCATTGCGCGCATCAGCGGAATACCTGTCTCATGTGCCTCCCGTCCGTAAGTATACAGGTAAGGAAACAATCGGTACTTCAGTTCAATCGCGTCCCTGGATATCCGTTCCGCGCCGGCACCAAACAACCATGGCTCAACGGCATTGTTTCCTTCATGGTGCGCCCGACTGATGGGGTTGAACACACCGAATTGCATCCACCGGACATACAATTCTGAAAAAGCATCGTAATCGACAATGTCCCCGCAGTACCCTGAAATATCACACGACCAGAAAGGGATTAAGCCCATCCCCGCTGACTGTCCCATCTGAACCTGGTTGGCAAGCCGGCTCCATCCATCGAGGATGTTGTTCCCATTGCCGGCGTCTCCTGACCATCCGAATGTGTAGCGCTGCATACCCGCATAGCCCGCCCGTGTCATCTGAAAAACCCGTCGCTCAGGATTCCGTTTCTCAAACTGTTCGGTCACTACTTTATCCCACGTGAAACCATATACGTTGTGAACCTCGTCGTGCATGCCGGCAGCGTGTTTCATCCGGAGACGATCCACACTTTCCTCATTGCTCCACGCCGGCTCACCCATGTCCGTCCAGAATCCCCTGACCCCATCATCCAATGGCTTTTGCTGCAAGCTACCCCACCAATCCGCGACGGCAGGATTGGTAAAGTCCACCACGCCGCAGTTTCCACCCCATGGCCACGGCATATCGTACGATGTTCCGGTCAGAACATCCTTCACGAAATAATTCAGCGAGTCCGCTTTTTTCCATTGTGTGTGATTGGCCTGTGACACGACGGGATCCTGTGACACGATGACCTTAAATCCATCATCGGCCAGGTCGCGCAGCATCTGCCTGGGGTTTTGATAATTTTCGTTCCGCCAGTTAAAATCCTGAAGCCATTGCGTCCACCCGATGTCCTGGTAGATGATATCGCAGGGTATTTTCCTGTCGCGGTAACCTTTTGCGATCTCCCTTGTAAGCGCCTCATTGGTCAGCAACCCGCGTGATTGCGAGAAACCGAAAGCCCAGTCGGGTGGCATAATCGGATTGCCTGTCAGTTTCGTATAACTCGAGATGATCTCTTTGTAGTCATTGCCATAAATAAAATAGTACAACATCTCTCCGCCGGCAGACCCGAACGAGTAGTGTTCCGGCGAGTCACTGCCAAATTTAAACTCAGACTTATACGTATTATCAAAGAAGATCCCGTAGCGGTAGCTGCTCATAAAAAACGGAATGCTTTTGTAAAGCGGATCTTCCGAAGCGGAATAGCAGGGTTTGTCGCTGTTCCACATTTTGTAGGATCCTCCTCTCCTGTTCAGGCTCCCGGATTTCTCCCCGAGCCCAAAAAACTGTTCATCCGCGCGCAAGACTTTATAGGCTGATACAGCGGTGGAATCGAAAAGATGACCCTTGTCATGGTAATCACCCATCAGCAGTCTTTGATACTTGTCGAATACCTGCAGGCTGAAAGGCGACCGGTTGACACGTATCCGAAGTTTGTCGGTGAAGATCTCATAAGCCTGTGCCTGCGACTCTACCCGGACATCGCCAACCTCCTGGATCTGTTCGTTGATCACGGCAAAGGATTCATTTGTTCGCATAAAGTTTCCCGATGGCTCGTACCAGATCTTCAAGATTCCGGGAGCGCAGATCTGGACAAGCACTTTTGCGTTGTTGGCGCAGTTAAAAACGACGCGGTTTCCGGTCTTCTCGAAGGAATTGCAAAAGCCGGGACCCGTTTGGGCGGCAGCGACCCCGAAAACAAAACATACCAACAGGAGGCACCAAAAATTTTTCATCATCGTTATTTAGTTCGAATAATTCTCACATAATCCACCACGGCTTCGTTTACCGAAACACTCATATTTGCATTGTGGGGCTCATACTCAAGTGAAATCTCGTGATCGCCTTTCGTCAAACTGATCATCACGCCGCTGCTGAAGCCCCAATCCGACCACTCTTCTCTTCCTCTTTGCGGCAGAACAACGGTTCCGTGCGACTGGCCGTCAACTTTCATGGTCCGCATCGCGCATTTATTATCCGTATTGACAGGGCCATTCCCGTTCGCGTAACGAAAATCGATCGCGTACGACCCATCGTGTTCCGCGGTAAATTGAAATTTTATCACAGGGTTCTCTGCCGGGCTCGTCCGGACGTATCCGTCACCACTGAACCCGTGGTATCGGTTTTCGATGGTAGTATTGCACGACTCAGCCTCAACGATCAGGATACCCGCCGGAGTAGACAACATGGGTGCGCTGGCAAAAGATTCATGGCCGTTCCGGTCGACGGCGATCACCTGGTATTCGGCGAACTGATTGCCTGGCATCCGTAACGTTGTATCCACCGCCTCCTTCAGCAGCTTTCCATTCAACATTACCTTGTAACGGACGCCGTGCTTGCTACGGCTCCATACTAAAGCGGAGTCGCCGTGTGACAATGCAGGCGATGTGGGCGTTACATGATGGGGAGCCATATTCACCTCGCCGCCTAACGGTTTATCCGCAAGGACGATTTTTACGTAATGCCGGCCTTTCAGTGTAGAAGGAACCGTAGCATTTGGGAGTGGTTTTCCATTCAGCGTAATGGATTTTATTTCATTGCCGAAGCCCTCCATATCGACCGCCAGGATCGCATCGCGATAATGGTAATTGGTCAACGTGTGTTTTCCTTTCAAAGCCTGCGGAACAAAGGGCCTGAAAGTGATCGCATCCGCACGATAGTCCATTCCGAAAAGAACTTTATAGATCATCGCAATACTACCGGACAAGCTCCACAACATATTGTCCGAATTAATTTGCGTGGCCGCGTAGTCACCGGTGCCGGCAACGAAGTTCTCCTTGTTGGTAAGGAACAATGCCGCGGGCCTCCAGATAGCTGCAAGACTATGAAGCACTGCTTTTTCATTTCCCGCTTTCGCGGACGCCATCGTCCAGTATGACTGGACAAAGGGCCATATGGCGTCATTATGATAAGGCGGGGTATCCGGGATCTGAGGATAGATACAAGGAATGCCAAAGTCATTGACCGGCGTATTTGCAACAAGGTGCTTTTGCCTTTGAGGATCCGCGATGTCGAACAGAATACAAAGCGCCTCGCCGAGTGCCTCCGACCGTGGCGAAGGTATCCGGAAATTCCTGCCGTACAGATACTGCGCATAATATTGCCTGTCGTCCAGCCACAAGTGATCATTGACTGCCTTCTTGATACCATCCGCAATGCGCGCGTGCCTGTTCGCGACGTCGGTTTCTCCCAGGGCCTTTGCCATGGATGCCAGTACCTTGTTGGCTTCATGGTGAACCGCGTTCGTACCCAGGCACACGGATTGAAAAATATCGGCGGGCTCCATCCATCCCGGATAGGTTTGCTCCCGCCAGTCAAGGAAAGACGATTCTCCCCTTACCAGGCCGGTCTCTTTGTCCAGAACATTCTTCAAGTCGGCCGCCATGGATTTTTTAACGATGGGGTAGATTGTCCTGAGCCATTGCTGATCTCCCGTGACCTTGTAGATCTCCCAGGC
>DASPJC010000307.1:0-5345 GCA_035628815.1 Ohtaekwangia sp.
AGGAATGCGCCGCGCAACCCGCGTTGTGCGTCAAAGTGCCCTTTTGTAACCGGTGGCCAGCCCCTTTCGCGGCCGATCCTTGTGAACGTTTCTGCATAACCGGGGTAGTAATCGCGTACGGCATCTTCCGTGGTGTTGGCAACATAGCCGAGCGAATGCAGCCCTACTTTCAATTTTTCCGGTGCGTGACCCGCCTTGATGCCGGCCTCCCTGTAAAGATCGATCAACGGGCGAAAGCGATGGGTCTCGCCGCCGATTACGGCGACCATCAACGGCAAGCCTAAGGTGCCGGCGCGGACAAAGGATGCGGGTGTTCCCCCTACGCCGATCCAGACCGGTAGCGGGTCCTGTAACGGCCGCGGATATATAGCCTGGTTTTGAAGTGGCGCCCGGAATTTACCGGACCAGGTAACAAACTCGTGGTCGCGGATCGTGAGAAGCAGTTGCAGCTTTTCAGAAAACAGTTCATCGTAATCCTGGAGGTTCAGGCCAAACAGTGGAAACGCTTCTATAAAAGAACCGCGGCCGACAACCATTTCGGCGCGGCCCTGTGAAATAAGATCGAGCGTTGCAAAATTCTGGAAAGCCCTGACGGGATCCATCGCGCTGAGTACGGTAACAGCACTGGTGAGCCGGATCCGTTTCGTACGCGCCGCGGCCGCCGCCAGTATCACAGAAGGTGCCGAGTCGAGGAATTCTTTCCGGTGGTGTTCACCGATCCCAAATATATCAAGCCCCACCTGGTCGGCGTGCTCGATTCGCGCGAGCAGTTCTGCGAGCGCCTTCACACTTTTTTGTGCTTTGTCCGGACCGCTTCCCACAGCCGCGGCAGCGAAACTGTCTATTCCAATTTCCATGTTATTGACCATTCGCTAAGCGAACGTAAAGCCGGCGGAAAAAATTCATTTGGTAATGCCAACTCGTCCTGCATATAGAATGCATCCCAACAATGAAATTTTGTCCAAGAGATGGTCATAACACGGAAATCCCTATCCTGCAAACGTAATTATCAGGACAGTAAGTGTGGTTTTTGCTTGTACACGTTCCATAAAAATTCACCAAAGATCGTATTGGCCCAGGCGAACCATTTCCGGGTGAATTTTTTAGCATCATCCTTATGGAAGGCTTCGTGCATAAAACCGGTATCGCCATGTGTCGCTCTCAACATCGCGACGCAGGTCTTTATCTCCTGGTCATCCGTGCTGGTGAGACCGCGCATGATAATGCTGAGGGGCCAGATCATATCGATACCGACGTGGGGACCACCGATTCCTTCCCCGGCCTTTCCTTTAAAGAAGAAAGGGTTTTCAGTCGACAACAAGAACTTCCTCGTATTCTGATAGACTTCGTCGTCGGCTTTAACGCCGCCCAGGTAAGGTAGTGAAAGCAAACTCGGGATATTCGCGTCATCCATGAGGTTGTAGCTCCCGTATCCGTTAACTTCATACGCAAAGATCTTTCCGAACTGCGGGTGATCGATGGTGCCGTATTGTTTCAGGGCGGCCGCCACTTCCTGTGCCAGGTCCGATAGCGATCGGGAAAGTTTTTCATCCTTTGCAACAGACCTGGCCATTTCCGACGCCTGGTTTAGACTGACTACCGCAAAGAAGTTCGCGGGAATCAAAAACGGAAAAATTGTAGCATCATCGCTGGGGCGAAACATCGAACAGATCAGCCCCACTGGTTTTACCGGATAACCATATCCGCCTAGTGGAACACCATCGGTAGCCCATGCCGTATTGCGTTGAAAGGAGTACGGACCGGGTCCTTCCTTCCGTTGCTGCGTTTTGAAAACCGTCAACATACTTTCGATGCTGCGCTTCCAGTTTTCATCGAAAGGTTTTTCATCTTTCGTGAGTTTCCAGTAGTGATAGCTTAACCGTACAGGATAGCAAAGCGAATCGATCTCCCACTTCCGTTCGTGGATACCCGGTTTCATTTCCGTCAGGTCATCTTTCCAATGACCCTGTTTGGTCTCGTCGTCGTAAAACGCATTGGCATAAGGATCTTTCAGGATACACTGTGTTTGACGGTTGATGACACCGGCGATCAGGTTTTGCAGTGCCGGGTCGGATTTCATGAATGTGAGATACGGCCACACCTGTGCCGTGCTGTCGCGAAGCCACATTGCATCGATGTCGCCGGTAATGACGTACGTATCCGGGTTCGCTCCCTTTGATTTTACAAAAACCGTTGTATCAAGTGTATTGGGGAAGCAGTTGCCAAACAGCCATGCAAGCTCTTTGTCTTTAACCGCGGCTTTAAATTCGCGGATCGCCGATTCAATGGCGGGGCTGCTGAAATTTCGTGAAGCCGGCGCACGACGCACCTCGGGAAATTCGGGTGTCAATAGTTTAAATGGCAAATGATCCAGTGTCATGATGCCCGCGCCCAGAAAGCCAGCTTGTTTTATGAAGGTTGATCGTTTCAATGGTTTTTCTTTTTTCTAAAACATGGACACAATGTTAATACATTATTCCAAAAAATCTCGATCCTCGAGCAACGCCATGGCTTCCATTAGCATACAGCCGCTGAGTTGCGGGGTCAGGAAGCCCGTTCCGCCGGGCTGATTATTCCAGTTGTTATTAAAGATGACACGGGTCCGGTCCGTGCCTTTCAGCCATGCCGTTTCTGCATTCCGCTGAAGATAGGCGACATAATTCTCGCGCTTGGTCGCGGAAAGATCTGCATTGAGGATCAGTTGTGTAAGATAGCGCACACCGATACCGTTGAACAGACCCCCATCGCCATTATCGCCGGGACGCATAATGCCACCCGGTGACATAATATTATCTATGATAAAGTTATCCGCCGTTCTGACTGCGTCCTGCAGGTATTTCGCTTCATGCGTGATGGCGTATAGCTCAAGCGCAGCGCCTATAAATGTTCCCTGGTTATACGCAAAATTCCAGCCGGGCTCCGTCTGGACCTGCCCGTTTCCATCCTGGTTGATGCCATCGTAAACCAGGCCGGTACTCGAATTGACGAGCGTCTCCTTCTGCCAGTCGTAAATTTTCTTGGCCCAGGTCAGGTAGTCTGCGTCGTTGGTCGTGCGGTATAACCTCGCCGCGAGTATGGCAGCCGGTGCGTTGGCAGGCGTATTTTTGTAATCGGTCTGCGCTTTGTTCCAGGCAATACCCCCACCCATACTTGCATTCCACCCGTTGATAATATCCCCATACAGCATCACGGATGCATCGCGCCATTTTTCGTCCCCTGTCACGCCATAAGCACGATGCATGGCCAGGGCAATCCATTCCATATCATCGTAGAAGTGATTGATAAAGGTGTTACCGTTTTTCACCTTCACCCCCTCGAACCAGTCGTTCATATAGGTGACATACGTCGGATTTTGTGTCCTTGCGTAAGCATCGATCAGCACGTCAAGCGCGTGTGCCTGCGGCCAGTAATTGAACTGGTCACCGGACGTGGAATTGTTATAATACTTCGCGCCATTCCAGAAATTCATGTTCAACGACGTACTGCTGCTATCCGCGATTTTGTCCCATTGAAAAACATAGTCTGTGTTACCCGTTCCCGGGCCGGCCTCATCTTTGTCCGGCTGGAGACAAGCCAGGCAAAGGAAAAAAGTCAATACGGTCATTGTACTCAAGCGCAAACCAATTTTCATGTCAGTTATTTTTACCAATCGTTATTTCCGGAGACCATCAATGGATGATGTAATCACTTGCGTATGGTTCTTCCGCGTTGAACTTCATTAAAAAGTCAACAACCTCTCCCTGGATGGCATTGCGGTCGAATTTCCAGGCGTTGTTCCACTGATCGTTATTCTCAATGCGATACGCATAAAAATATTCGGGATCCGTCGAACCATATTGGCCGTCCTGCCCGGGGCTATCGTTGGATACATATCCCCACCATTCCTCGAAGTCAGCGGTACCGTCATTGAGGATCACCCTGTACTTATGTCTTTCTTCAAGGCCCCATGGTACCGTGGATAACGTCACCGTAACACCATCCTTTCGCCAGATACCATCGCCGCTATAGTCCAGCTCATGGAGGATCATATTTTCCCAGCAATACCACAGACCAACCGCCTTTACTTCATGGATAACGGCAGATATCGCGTTGAAATCCACGCTGATCCGGTATACTTTTTCATCGCCGTCATACGTTGTTTCGCCGTCGGTATCCAGAACCTTGAATCCATCCTCTTCTTTGATGTAAAAGCTGCGACCACCAGACGCTGCGTCGGTGAATTGATAGGAACCCGGTGCCAGCTTCGTGTATATCTCGAACTTGCCGGGATCCGTCTGCTTCATTTTAAGTGGTTCGCCGCCGTCCTCGGTCGCCGACCCGGTCAAGAAAAGCTCAGTCGGGATGACGTCGAAGCCGCCGGGGCGTTCCAGTTCGATGATGCGCGATTGGGCAGCAAGCTTGATGTTGCTCCCTTTCGCAGCGCGCACGGTCCAGCGGAATTTTTTGCGCTCAAAAAAATCCGCGCCTCCCAGCATGGCAATCCGGTTGAGATCGACATGTGACATGGTCATTTTATTCTCGACACCTTTACCATCCGACACCGCGACATAGAAAGGCGAAGAAAAATCACCACCCTCCTGGTCGAAAGCGATCTCGTACAATACCAGGGATCCGTCTTCGGCACGCGCCTGATCCCATTGAAAGACCACCGTCGGATTCTGAACCAGTTGCAGCGCAATGGATGTGTTGTCTTCGGGTGCAATCAGCGTTTTGACTTCAACCAGATTGAGGTTAAGGTCCTTTTCGTCATCACAACCTGAAAGCATGCAAATAGCCACCAGGATGCAGTAAGTAAGTTTCTTGATGTAGTTCATACGACAATAATTTAATATTGGGTTTACCAGCCGGTGTTATTGGGAAATAGATTTGAATTCTGATCCAGTTCGAATTGGGGAACGGGCCACAGGTAATGTTTGGGCGCTTCAAAGACACGCTGTTCGACCAGCAGATAGCCTTCTTCGTCCTGCGGAAACTGGCCCGACACTTTAATACCTTTCACGGGTTCGTTCAGAACATCCTCCGCAATCTGCCAGCGGCGAATATCAAAAATCCGCAAGCCCTCAAACGCGAGTTCGGAACGTCTTTCTGCACGGATCAATTCACGCATCGCTTCGTCAGAAAGCGTTGCATCGTAATCCAGCGCTTCAGCGTCCGTGAATCCGGCCCTTTCGCGAATGGGCCTGATGGTCTTATTCCAGATTTCTTCCGTCATCTGCCCGAGCTCATGCTTCGCTTCCGCATACATCAGCAGCACGTCGGCGTAACGGAGGAGAATGAGGTTTACACCGGAGTTATAATTAGCAGCAACGCGATCGTAATATTTTTTAAAATAGTACCCCGTCGCA
>DASPJC010000308.1:0-3944 GCA_035628815.1 Ohtaekwangia sp.
ACCTTGAAACCGTTCAGCGAAAACTTACGCCATTCCAATCCAAAACAGTATGATGAAGCGAATGATGGTGACATTGGCAAGCTGCGCCGCGGTGGGTGTTTTGGTGGTATTGCTGCTGTCGCTGCTATCGGCAAGAGTAGCCGCC
This sequence comes from Ohtaekwangia sp., assembly GCA_035628815.1. GTDB lineage: Bacteria > Bacteroidota > Bacteroidia > Cytophagales > Cyclobacteriaceae > Ohtaekwangia. Next base: position 146 of record DASPJC010000308.1, read on the forward strand.
TCGAAAGGCGCGTTCCTCAGAACGTTCCGCCAGCATGCGATCAATGAACGGATGGAACTCGATCTGAAGACGAACAGTTACTACCTGGCGGGCATTGGAAGGAACACAGCCTTCCTGGGAAACCACATCGCACCCCTCCATATACTTACGATCAACTTTACCTCAGGCGATTCCACGCATCACAGACTTGCCGTGGAAGGTATTTTCGAGGAGAAGTTCTGGTCAGTCAGGTTGAAAGTAGACTCGCCGGATTTTTACTTGTTTGACGGCGCCGTACCACGGATCTACAAAGGGAGTGCAGCGAACTGGCAAGCAAAACGGTTCCGTTACGACACGGAATTTTTCCAGGACCTCGAACCTATCGGGTCAAACAGTTTTGCCATCCGATCGATTGTCGGGGAAAACAAAGAGGCCGCCCTCGGAAAGATATCACCCGACGAACCGCACTTCACGTTCAAGCGTGATATCCTCCAAAAACAGGTCGACGGTTACTTCTGTACCTCCGGATATCTTCAGTACGACAAGGTGTTTCACCGGCTCCTGTACCTTTACCGGTACCGCAATGAATTCATGGTGATGGACAGCAACATGAGCCTGCTTAAAAAGGCGACTACGATCGATACCAATTCGGTTGCAAAGATTGAGGTCGCTACCATTCACTCCTCGAATTCACGGGTCTTCCAGTCGCCACCGGTGGTTGTGAACAGCAACTGTTTCCTGGATGGAAATTATCTCTTTGTCCATTCAGCACTGCTGTCGCGGAACGAGCATGCATCAGCGCTTGAAGAAGCTTCGGTGATAGACGTCTATCACCTCACAGACCTGGCGTACAGGTTCAGTTTTTACATATTCGATCACGTACCCGGCGGAAAATTGCAGGCCTTTGCGGTCGCGGGCAATACGCTTGTAGCACTCTTTGAAACCCACCTCCAGGTATTCGATGTAAACGAAATGTACTTTCCGGATCGCTGACCTGAAGCAACAAGATATTTAAACGCGCGTCAACAGGATAAAGACCGATGCCTGAGAAAAGTAGGTCATCATTGTCCACTAATAACTTTTACTGATTATGAAAAAACTAAGAATCTATCTGAGCATTGCTGCGGTCGTATGTGCGGTCGGAGCAACTTTCGCGACGCGTTCCACCGACATGATTGTAGGCTACGAATACATCCCGGGAATGTACGGCGAACCCGAGCTATGCGTTCAGCGCATGATGTATTGTGCGGTCTCGGGGCCGGTGGAATGCACCATGAATAACCATGAGGTACGGAAGGATAATATCCTGACCCATTGTGGCCCGGAGTTAAGAAGGCTGCACTGGTAACAGGTTACCGCACAAAGGAAGGGTGGTAATCCCGCCCTTCTCCACTTCATTTTGATAATCTCGCGATATGGTCTTAAAGCAGTCCCTTCCACTGATCAGCGTGACGCCAAATTTGAGCCAACAATCCGCACCAGGCTATCCGGGGTTTTGCAAAATCGACGGGTTATCACGGATCTGGTCCGCCGGGATCGGAAAAAGAACGTCGTTGGCCGACCATCCTGATTTAATCGGGCCCAGTATTTCGTTCGCCATACGCCAGCGTTTCAGATCAAACCAACGGTGTCCCCATTCGGTGGCAAGCTCGGATTTCCGTTCCGCTATAACATCCGCAAACAACGCGTTTTCGGTCCGTGACGATGTACCAGCAAGCTCTGCGCGATGACGGATTATATCAATATCCTCGCGCGCTGCCATCAGTTTCTGCTGCCTGAGGCGTGCTTCTGCCCGGATCAAATACTGCTCAGCCAGGCGCAACACGGTTGAGTAATCCAACGGGGGAACAGCGTAATCTTTGTATTTAAAATAACATGGATAGATCGCGCTGTCAACCACAACGTTCTTTCCCCAGATGGCCCAGCGTTGATCTCCGGCTGCATAACTTTCGATATACGATGGTCGCATGGCACCATACAACGGCCCGAAAAAATATACAGCAAACGAACTCCGGTCCAGGGGAAACTCCTGGGACCATAACTGGAAGATCGCTTCGCGACTGGTTCGCCTGAAAACTTTCGCCAGATCCGATTCCAGGGAAAACATTTCACTGTGGTCGATCAGCAGGGAGGCCATAGCTTCTGCATCTGACCACTGTTCACGGTACAAATACGTGCGCGCCAAAAGCGCTGTCGCCGCCCATTTATTTACCCGCACGCGTTCACCAGCTGAAATCCCATAGTCCGCCGGCAATACCACTGCCGCGTAACGAAGGTCATCGATGATCTTCCGATAGACGTCTTCAACCGGAATGCGTAAAGGCCGGTTGTTCTCCCGGTAATTCGTCGTTAATATAAGCGGCACATCGCCCCAGAGATTTACCAGGTAGAAGTAACAAAAAGCGCGAATAAACCGGGCCTCTCCCGCCAACCGGGATTTTACACCCTCCGAGACGCCATGCGAAACAGAGAGACCTTCGAGAACCGCGTTTGCCTTAAAGATCACGCGATACATATCAGACCATAGAATGTCAATGAATCCATTGTCAGGCTGGAGATCATTGTTATTAAATTGCTGGTATGCCATAGCCGAGTTCGCGGGATAACAAATTTGCTCGTCCGATGAAAATGAGGTGAGCAAGCTGATGCTGGTAGCCCCACCGCTGGCGAAGCCGTTGGATTTCAGGGTAAAATAAATGTCGGTCACTGCAGCTTCGGCAGTATTATCATCCGCGAAAACAGTTTGCTGGATCAGTTCTGTCCGCGGCGGAGCAATCTCTACAAAGTCATCGCATCCATGAAATAAAGTCGCCAGGGCCGCGATGACAAAACATGCTAAAAAATCGATCAAGTACCTTTTCATCGGGATGCATTTAGATTCTCAATTTGATGCCCACTGTCAACGTCCTCAAGGGGGGAAGCGACGTGCTGCCCGGATTCTCCGGGTCAAGGCCATTGTGCCTGGTGATCGTTAACAAATTCTGACCCTGCACAAAAGCGGTCAGCTCCTGCACGTGCAGTCGTTGCGCGATTGGCCTGCCCAGCGTATAGGAGAGGGACAGGTTTTTCAGCCGTATAAAGGATGCATCGGAAACAGACGCAGTACTGTAGTACAGGTTGTTTGCATAGGCCGACTCTGCTTTTGTTCCGCCAATGGTGAACCGTTGCTGACCCTGGTTGTCCTGGCCTTGCCCGGTCCATCGGTTCATCACAAAATCCGGCTGATTCGAAAGCATGCCGGGCGCCCGCGAGAAGAGGTGCGTAGCATTGTATCCGTCCTGGCTGACCCACTGCAACAGGAAGTCAAGCTGGAACCCGGCAAAACGCAAGCTGTTGTGAAGTCCGCCAAAAGCGCGCGGGCCTACGAAGCGGATATAGCGCCGGTCATCCATGTTATAGCGCCCATCCCGGTTGATGTCAGCAAATTCATATTCACCGCTCATCCGGTCAACACCGCGATAGCCATACAGCTTCACGATGTCGAGTGGTTCGCCTACAGTGTAGCGTTCATCATACCAGGGTGAAGATTCGATTCCCGGGAACGCGACGAGTTTATTTCCCGCTACCGTAAGATTCAGTGAAGTAACCCATTCAAAATTGCGCCCCGAAGGGATATTCACGGCGGTGATATCAAATTCCATCCCCGCGTTCTGCACAACGGCGGGAAAGTTAGCCTGGACAACAGAAAAACCGGCAGTCGGTGCTAACGGTATGCCTACAAGTTGTTCGGATGAACGATTCCTGTACAGGTTAGCAGTGAGCATTATACGGTCGTTGAACATTCCGAGATCAAGACTCACCTCAAATTTTCTATTTACTT
>DASPJC010000309.1:0-5066 GCA_035628815.1 Ohtaekwangia sp.
GTAACCACTACCATGAAGTATCTTATCGCCGGCCTCGGAAATATCGGCGCTCAGTATGAGCTCACCCGGCATAATGTCGGTTTTCTTGTATTGGACCAGCTTGCCGATGCTCATAAGGCAACGTTCACGCTGGATCGTCATGCAGAAAAAGCTGACTTCAAATTCAAAGGACGTCACCTTCACCTCATCAAGCCAACCACTTTCATGAACCTGAGCGGAAAAGCCATTGCTTACTGGCTGCAGGAATTGAAAGTACCCCACGAAAATCTGCTCGTGGTGGTCGATGACATCGCCCTGCCCTTTGGAAGCCTGCGGATGCGGACAAAGGGAAGCTCTGCCGGACACAACGGGTTAAAAAATATCGAAGCAGTACTGGGCACACAGGTCTACCCGCGCCTGCGTGTCGGGATTGGCAGCGAGTTTAGCAAAGGTCAACAGGTGGATTTTGTTCTGAGCAACTTCTCGCAGGAAGAGTTCAGCGGACTTCCGGAAGTCATTAAAAGAGCCAACGAAATGATTCTCTCCTTTTGCACCGCCGGCGCCGAAAGAACCATGGCAGCCTTCAACACATAAACGCAATCAGGTACAAAATCCAATATCATGCAACAAATCCATCTTGCCATTCAGATCGTGCCCATCAGCAAAGAACATCCTTACGGGATTATAGACAAGGCTATTGAAGTCATACAACGGTCGGGCGTTCCCTTCCAGGTAGGCGCGATGGAAACTGTCATGCAGGGTGACTATGATACGCTGATGAAAACCGCTAAAGAAGCGCAGGAAGCCTGCCTCGCTGCCGGGGCCGATGAAATTGTGGTGACAATGAAAGTACACGCGAGACGCACCGGCGATGTTACGTGGGAAGAAAAGCTGGCGAAATACGTTTAACAAAGGGGCTGGATGTTGGAGAACGGCAATGTGAATGTTGGTTGGTAAAATTTCCATCCAAAAATTGAAGTCCCATATTCGCGACCACGTGTTGCAGCGCAGAATCCTGCGCTTAGGAAAATCTTAAAAGGTGCTGGAGAAAGGCAGTTGTTGGATGTTGGTTGTTCGATGTTCGATGAAATTTTGAAGGTCAGAAAGACTTCAGGGCAAGATGCGGGCGGTCAAAATGCCTAATACCTAATCCCAAATACCCAATCCCTAATGCCAAATCCCCAATGCCTAATAAATGCCTAACCCCTAAGGCCTAAGTCCTATTTCAACGCCGTTACGCTATAGGGAGGAAGATACGCCTTCAATGAATCCGACGCGGAATTGATTTGTCCATCGCCGAAAATTACTTCGGCAGGTTTGGAGCCGGGCATTGATACGTCCTGCTTTTCTGCGGAGAGATTCACCAATACCACCAGGGCATCGTGGCTATTCGTCCTGCGGAAGGAAAATACGTTCTCGTTCGTATTCTTCACCGTTTCATATTTCCCGTCGATCAGCACGGGATATGTCTTTCTCAGCATTATCAGCTTGTGATAAAAATTCCATAGCGAAGCGGGGTCTTCTTTCTGTTCTTCCAACGAAATCCCATCGTTTGATTGCAAATTCGTCTGATCCCACCATGGCCCGGAATCCCTGTACCACAACGCCATGCCTGCTGTATCAACGGTCGCGTACCACTCGAAGGCTTCGCGCTGGGGTATGTCATTGCCATCGGTATTCCCGAATTTCCCAAATCCTCCCGCCCCGCGCATACCCAGTTCCTGGCCGTAGTAGATGGAGGGCGTTCCGCCCAGCAAAAGGTTCAGCCCTGCTCCTGCCTTGAGCTTTTGAAGATCATTTCCGGCCGCGGCACTGAAGCGTTTCATGTCGTGGTTCTCTATAAATACGATCTGCTGTAACTGCCGAGGCGTTTTGGAAAAAGTAGAATCTGCCGCCATGACGATTTTTTCTTTATCGAACGATGCGATGGCATGCTGCATCCAGAACGCAAAAACCTTGTCGACGGCGGCGTTGGTGAGGTACTCCACCCCCAGCGATGCCCAATCGGCCTGCTCCGCAATAATGAGCAGCTTCGGATTTTTTTCTTTCAGCTTCGTTAGCATCGGCCTCCAGAACACGCTGAAGAGATCTTTCAGCTTACCTTTTCCGTCAAGATCGTCCATCATATGATCGAGCCGGAATCCATCCACGCCATCATCGAAATTACCGTCGTCGTTCGGATCGACCCAATAGCTGAAGAGTTTGAAATTATAGTCCATCACTTCCGGGCTCAGGAGATTAACGGTTGTCACCTTTCGCACCTTGCCGTCATAGCCCGGGAGGTCAATAATATCCCATACGATCGGCTCCGGTTTTGTGTTAGCCGGACCGTTGAAGATCAGGTAAGGTGTAAACGGTGAACCAGGATTTGCATAGGCGTCTTTGTACCATTTGTGCTCCTCGGTGATATACTGCGTTTCCATGTCCATGTAAATCTTCATACCTCTTTTATGAACCGCTTTCACGAGGTCGAGATAATCCGCCATCGTTCCGAACTCGCCGTCGATCTTCTCAAAATCGTCGGCAAAGTAGTTGTGATAGTAGATCGACTCATACAACGGCAGCATCAGGATCGACGTGACGCCCAGTGACTGGAGGTAATCCAGCTTCTGCTCCAGTCCTTTCAAATCACCATGGCGGTCGCCGTTGGCGTCGTAAAAGCTCCGCTGCACGACATGGTAGATTACCTCATCGCTTACAGGGTTTTCCGAACGCTCATTTTTCTCGCAGCTCACCAGCGCGAGAACGAAGGCTGCAACGCATACGATATCTGTTTTTAGGATCATAGATCTATATTCGGTTCAGTGAAATAAATTTTTTACGGTAATCCAGCGGCGTCTTCCGGGCGTGCAGTTTGAAACATTTGTTGAACCGCGAGAGGCTGTTGTAGCCGCTTTGGTATCCTATCTCCGAAACGTTCAGGTCGGTTTCGATGAGCAGCTTGCAGGCATAGCCGATCCGTACCTCGTTTACATATTGGGTAAACGTTTTCCGGGTATACTTTTTAAAGTAGTGGCAGAATGCCGAGGGTGTCATGTGAACAAGGGCAGCGATGGCGGGCAGGTCCAGTGTCGAACGAAAGTGACCGCTTACGTGCTCGAATACCTTATCGATGCGACTGAACTTTGCGCCTGTCGGCGCATACGTATAATCGGCCGTGGAAAGTACCGTGTAATGGTCTTCGCGTGACAACTGGTGCATGACCGACAGGAAGGCGAGGAACTGATCCATCCCGTTCAGGCCTGGCAGGTTGTTCAGCAGACCCAGCAAGGATTTACTGGTCCTTGTAAAATGAATTCCCTTGCCGGACCGCTGCAGCATGGTGTCGACCGCGCGCATTTCCGGAAGAGAAAAGAAGCCCTTGCCAAAACAATGCAGATTAAACTGGATCACGACCGCCGACACCGGGTGCCTGCTTTCGCCGTAGTCCATCCAGCAATGCGGAAGATTACTCCCGAGCAGTACCAGGTCCAGCGGCGCAAACCGCTCGGTATGATCGCCGACAAAACGGTTTCCTGAGCCTGCGGTAATGAGGGTCAGCTCATACTCCGGGTGAAAATGATAGGGATGGTCGAATGACTGTGTTTCCAGGCGCATGACGTTAAAGGATGAATCGCGCTGATTGATTACTTTCTCGAAAACCGGCTTCATATTGATAAAATAATGACATAATGCAACAAAAAATTCAATATAGAGGAATAATCGGACACTTTTGAGGATGATTATGGTTTCCAAACGCGCCTATTTTGAGCCAGACATTAGTTTTCATGCACCGCCAAGTCCTTATTCTTTGTCTTCTCCTCCTGGGAACAGCCGTTGCCGCGCAGCCGGCCGGAGAGAAAACCGCGCCCCAGGCCCAGCAAACGGCATGGCTACTGTTTGGAGATATTAAACCGCGTGGCTGGCTATTGCAGCAAATGGAAAGGGACCTTGACTATGGCTTTACCGGGCACCTCGACAAGCTTGTGCCCGACCTGGTTGTAGCCGACGATATTTATGGAAAGGACCGGCTCACCCGCGAAGTAAAAACCAAGGATGTGGGTGCCATTAAGCATGACGAAGCATGGGAAGTGCAATACCTCTGGTGGAACAGCGAGACACAGTCGAACTGGTGGGATGGCTATGTACGGAACGCGCTGCTGACAGGCAACGAAGAGGCCATGCGCAGAACCCGTGAGTATGTCAACAGGATGCTCTCCCTCCAGGATGCTGATGGTTACATGGGCATCTACGCACCCGACCTCCGGTATAATTTTACAGGTGAGAATGGCGAGTTATGGGCACAATCGACTTTATTCCGCGCCTTGCTGGCCTATTACGAAGCTACAAACGACCAGTCCGTGTTGGAAGCCGTTGAACGCGCCGCCGATGTTACGATGAGAAAATATTCGCCGGCATCTCCGCCCTTTAAAGTGGAAAAACCTTTCGGGGGCGTAGAGCACGGCCTTACCATCACCGATACATTTGACAGGCTTTACCAACTTACGGGGAAGGAAAAATATCTCGCGTATGCGCATTGGTTGTACCAGAACTTCAGCGAATACCCCATGAGCCAGGACGATGCGCAATATGCACATCTGATTGATCCCGGCTACCGGTTCAAGGCGCATGGCGTCCATACGTATGAACACCTGCGTTCTGTCGTCACAGCCTTTTATGCTTCGGGGGATAAAAAACTGAAAAAGGCGATACAAGGCTTTCTTGACAAACTTGACCCTTGCCTTACACCCAGCGGCGGTCCCATCGGAGATGAATGGATTGGGGGAAGAAATGCGGACCCATCCGAAACCGGTTATGAGTATTGTTCCATTCACGAATTGCTGGACTCCTACACCCACCTGATGCAAAAGACCGGGGACCTCTCCTATGGCGACCGCATTGAATGGCTGCTCTTTAACGCTGGACAAGGCGCGCGGCATCCGGAGGGGCACTCCATAGCATACCTGAAAACTGATAATTCTTTCTCGATGACCGGCCCATTGCATCCCGGCGCGGCGGACGATAAGCAAACCCGTTACAAATATTCTCCCGTGCACCAGGACGCGGCAGTGTGCTGTGTTCCCAACGCCGGCAGAATATTTCCTTAC
>DASPJC010000310.1:0-5575 GCA_035628815.1 Ohtaekwangia sp.
GTAAGCAGCTGTTTGTTGACGTTCTTGAGTTTTTCTATCTCTTCGTCCTTGTTCTTCAGTAAAAGTTCATAGCCTTCTACCTTATCGCGAAGGGCCTTGATCTCCTTACCTGTCGCCCGTTTATTGCGTTTCAGTTCTGCCTCGATCTCGCCCTTGGCTTTTTCGAGGTCGGAAACATTACCCCCGAGCTTCTGTACTTCGGCGATTTTCTCATCCAGTTCTGCGTTGATCTCCGTCAGGCGTTGCATGGTACTGGCCAGTTCCTGTTCGGTGGAGGCGAGCTCTGTTTTTACAGCCTGTTTCTCCTGCGAATCGAGGTAGATCTTCACGGCCTGCAGAATAATGATAACCGACATCAGGATGATGATCAGCGTTGACTTGTTGGATTTTTTCGGGGCCGGTGATTCCGGTGCAGCGCCTGTTATTTCACTCATGGGGATACAATAGAAGCGGCAAAATTAACCTTTATTCTCTATTCATTCAATGTTTACGCCTGCAATACAACGTGTTGTTTGTCCAGTGAAGGATCGAAGAAGAGTAATCCGCAGCGGTAGAGGTCGGCGCTGGCATACACCAGCCGGTGCCGCTTCAACGCCTCCCAGGCCTGTTCCATTTCGTCCGTATAATGAATATCGTCGACCACCACGATGCTTTTGTGATGCGTCTTTTCGAACAGCCAACCGGCGTATTGCAACGTGGGAGTATAGCGATGATTGGCATCCATAAAGGCGAAATCAATCCTTGGCGATACCGCGAGAAAACCGGGAAGGGTCTTTGCGATGTCTCCTGCGACCAGCGTTATATCATGGGAAGGGAAGTTTGTGAACGTACGGCGCGCGATTGTGGCAATCGATGAAACGCCTTCGAACGTGGTAAGCTTTGTACCGGTCGTGGCGGAAAGATAAAGGGCATTGACCCCGAGCGACGTGCCAAGTTCGATTGCATTTTTGCATCCGAAATAGCGGATCAGGCGTGCGTAGAGGCGGGAGAATTGTGGTGACGACAGACTTGTCCGTGCGATATCACAGACCTGGCGCAGGCCACCGTGAAGCACACTCCCGGAGCCAGGGTCCTGAACCTCGATTTCTTCTTTTGACGATAACAGTTCAGTGCGCCAATGCTCGATGGGCGGGAAGCCTGCCGCGCGATCATCCCTGTTTATGACTTTCGTATAGAGATCGTAAAAGAAGGGCGAATGGAGGGAATGGCTGCCCACGGCATCCAGCCAGTAACGCAGGTAGGTCTTAAGCTGGAAGTACGTTGGCATGGCGCCGTTGACGGTCTGAAGAAGAGAAATGCTTTGGAATATCAGTTGAGGCGGACCGGCGCAATCATGGTAAACTCGGGAATGTTAACATCCACCTTTACGCCATCCACGACGCGTTCCATCAGGTAAGTGCCCAACATTTTGCCGATACCGGATTTGAGATTGCAACCTGAAACATACTGGTGGGTTTGCCCCGGTTCAAGTACGGGCTGCTGACCAACGACGCCTTCACCTTCTACTTCCCGCGGACTGAATCCTGCGTCGTAGATGTGCCAATGGCGACGCTGAAGCTGAATTGTATATTCGCTTTGATTTTCGATGGTGATCCGGTACGTGAAAACATAGTGGTATTGCGAGGGGCTGGAATATGCCGGTTGATATTCCGTTTCCACACTCACCTTGATACCTTTTGTGATTTCAGTTACCATCCGCTCAAAAATATCAAATTTTTGCATTTTCCGCGCTGCCGCTGTCTTTGCTTTATCAAAATATTGAAAATCAACGCTTTTAATTTTCTGATACATTCTTTTCGCGGCGTTTTGCGCCATTCTGCCCAGCGTGTAGCTTTGAATTTTTATGGACGTGAAAATAGCCCAATCTTGGAAAAACAGGCTCCATGCCGAATTTGAAAAACCTTACTTCTCTTCCCTTACAGATTTTGTTAAAAATGAATACCTGACGCAAACAGTATATCCGCCGGGCAAGGAGATATTCCGGGCTTTTGATGCGTGCGACTTCGCCGACGTTAAAGTGGTGATCATCGGGCAGGATCCCTATCACGGGCCAGGCCAGGCAAACGGGCTTTGCTTTTCCGTTCGTGACGGTATCAGGATGCCGCCTTCGTTGCTGAACATTTTTAAGGAAATACAAAACGATATCCGGAAGCCGATCCCGAAGTCGGGTGACCTCGGACGGTGGGCGGAGCAGGGTGTTTTGTTATTGAATGCCACCCTTACGGTACGCGCATCATCACCCGGATCGCATCAGCATAAAGGGTGGGAGGGTTTTACCGATGCCGTGATCAAGATTATCTCGCAGGAAAAGGAACACGCTGTGTTTATGCTATGGGGCGCCTATGCACAGAAAAAAGGAGAAATGATCGACCGGAAAAAACACCTGGTACTGATGTCGGCGCACCCCTCGCCCTTTTCCGCCGATCGCGGCTTCTTCGGATGCAAACACTTCAGCAAGGCGAATGAATACCTGCGAAGCAAAGGTCTCACTGAAATCGAATGGTGAATTTCCGGGTAACAGGTTACAGGTTAAAGTTGTAACCTATTCTATGAGGTTGAAGAAGCGACTCCATCTCACTTTATTGATGAAGCTCTCATTAGGGTCCAGTGACAACCAGATAAAGAAAGCCTTGCCGACGATGTGATCTTCCGGTACAAAGCCCCAGTATCGTGAGTCGAGCGAGTTGTGCCGGTTGTCGCCCATCATGAAGTAGTAATTCTGTTTGAAGGTATATTCCGTTACTTCCTTTCCGTCAATCAGCAGTTTACCGTTCTCAATTTTGACATCATCATTGTGATCGTACAACCGGATCGTTGTGCCGTACAGGGCCAGGGTTGAATCGTTGATGGGTAGTGTGGCGCCTTCGTAGGGAATCCACAACGGCCCGAAATTATCACGACTCCAGTCGTAGTAGCGGTGTTCCTTCTCGTTCCGTGTCCAGCCATACCACGATGTGTAAGGAAGGGCTTCGTCTTTCGTTTTGTTCATCTCCACAGAAAGCACAAAGGGAAGCTTTTTGAGCTCGGCCGCTTTTTCCGGTGTGAGATGCCAGCTGTATTGCAAGGTACCATCGGTGTAACGCAGAGGTTGCTGCTGGTCCGCGTAATCTTCTGCGCCGATGCCCAGGCGCTCAATCACCCTGTCGTTGATCCTGTCTTTGGACCTGACTTCGTATCGGAACTGCATTTGCGGCGGATTCGATTCAGCCTGTCCGTTGACATATACCTGGTTATCCCTGATAACCAGTGTATCGCCGGGAATGGCCACGCAGCGTTTAATATAATTCGTCTTAAGATCGACCGGGTAGCGGATCCCCTCGTTCAGTGAGGTAGGAGGTACGTTGAACACCACGACATCCTCGCGCTTGACACTGCTGATCCCGGGCAGCCGGTACTGTGGAAGTTTAATCCACTCGAGGTAGGAGGGAACATTGGTGAACCATATTTTCTGATGCGTGAGCGGAATCTGCAGCGGCGTTGTTGTCGTCCGTGTCCCATAATGAAACTTGCTGACAAACAGGAAATCACCAACCAGCAGGGAGTTTTCCATGGAGGGCGTCGGAATTGTATAGGCTTCCATAATGAGCCAGCGAATAAGCGTGGCGGCAATGACCGCAAAAAGAATGGCATCCCACCATTCGCGTACCTTGGATTTAGGCTTATCCTCTTTTTTATCTTCCGTTGCGTTCTTTTTCCAAAACTGCCAGTTCATAGTGTATGTTCTCCGGGGTTTAAACCTGCAAATAAAGGGAAATTTGTCACTTCAGGCGATTAGTCGCTGAAACCGCGCTAAAATTTCAGGAAATCGTCCATTCCAAGGACGCCTTTCTTGTCGCGCACCCATTCCGCCACCATCACGGCCCCTTTTGCAAAACCTTCACGGGAATGCGCAATGTGCCGTATTTCAAGATCGTCAATCATTGACGAATACTTCACGGTATGCGTTCCGGGGATCTGATCTATCCTGAACGATTTAATGGGTAATGTTTCCCCTGCGCCGCTATCCTGGTTGACCCAGCTTTTTTTGACCTTGCTGTGCCTGATGATACCCTCTGCCAGTGTGATTGCCGTCCCGCTGGGTGCATCTTTCTTCTCGGTGTGATGAATCTCATCAATAGCAACATCATAAGCATCGAAACCCGCCATCATCCGGGCGAGGTATTCGTTAAGCTTAAAGAAGATGTTTACCCCCAGGCTGTAATTGGAAGCATAGAAAAACGTACCGTTGTTCTTCCGGCAAAGCTCATCCGCTTCAGGTTTGTTTTTCAGCCAGCCTGTGGTACCACATACCACGGGAATATTTTTCGCGAGACATTTCTTTACATTTCCGAAGGCTGCTTCCGGGTGGGAGAATTCAATGGCGACATCACCGCTTGCGGAATCAAAGGTGTCGGTGTTGCCGATGTCAATCCTGGCGGAGATCTCGTGGCCGCGTTCGATAGCGATACCCTCTATGATCTTGCCCATTTTGCCGTAGCCAAGAAGAATGATTTTCATATTTGAATTTTGCACGCGCGTAAAAATGCAAAAAATCCGGATACTATTAATACGGGCTCCGACGGGAAGGTTCAGAACCGGAATACAAGCGAAACACCCGAAAGCCGGCCGGTCATGGCATTTTCCTCCATCATCGGCTCGATGGAGACCTGCAAGCTGGGATTGAGATCGAATTCTTTTAAATGCGCGTCGACGTGGGCATCCACCATCTGGAGCAGGTACATTCCGCCCATCAGGATGACCATGAAGTCGCGTTCTCGCCGGTAACGGTCTACAATGGTTCGCAGCGCACTGGTCGTAAACAGACTTTCCGGGTGCCGGAAATTTTCGTCGTTAGGCGCGGCCTCGAGATTATGGAACAGCTGGTTTTTATACTTCCGGAAACCGGTCTGGTAAAGGTCGAAACCATAACCGATTGAAATGAAACCGCCGTACACCAGGGGCAGTTTCCAGTATTTCTTATTGTAAATCTGCCCCAGTCCGGGGAGAACGGCGGCGTAAAGAAGTGCTTTTCGCGGATCGTAACGTGCCGCGTAGGACTTGATGAGTATGGTATCCTGACTCTCGACGATGAGACTATCGTCACGAACGACCTTAACAGAGTCCTGCGCCTGCAATGATGCGGCCGACAGGAAGAAAAAGAGGATCGCGAACAGTCCTTTCACCGTGGGTTGAATGATTATGCCGGGCGAAGTTATCGAAACTTATCCTATTTCGAAGACCTGGCTAGACCTTAAGTATGTCCAGCAACCGGTTCAGATCTTCCACCGAAAGGAATGGTATTTTGATCTCGCCCTTCTTACCGTCGCTTTTTACTACAACACGGGTGCCAAAGTGTGATGAAAGCTTTGATTGAAGCTGGGAGATTTCCCGCGAAGCAGGCGTGGCCGACGGCGGTTCCGTTTTTGAAGTTTGTTTCTCCGCTGCGATCTCGCGCACGAGCTCTTCGACCTTTCTGACGGAAAGATCTTCGGTAAGTGTTTTCTTGAAAATGTAAGCTGTTGTTCGGGATTTTCAACGCTGATGATGGCGCGAGCCTGGCCCATCGACAATTTATTATCGCGCACGGCGATCTGAA
>DASPJC010000311.1:0-4404 GCA_035628815.1 Ohtaekwangia sp.
AATGCATGGGCAGTAATTTATTGAACGGTGGCCGGTCCTGATATCGATCACAAATCTAACATCAATCGGCCAGATTGAAAATGTATCCGCAACGATTGCTCCTGCTGGCAAAACGGCATATGATCTTATTGTTTCCCTGCACCAGGGGAATGTTACGCGATTAAAGCTTGTCTCACGGCAGACACGTCGTTCAATAATCTTCAATGCGATCCATTTTCTTGCGCTGCTTTGGGCGTTTAGCGTATTTTAGTTTACTTGTGGTTTATGAAATTTCTGCGTGATCGATCTTTTCGCCACATCGGTATCGGATTACTGATATTGATGTGTGTGGTCTATCTCGCCGAGTACTTCATCATCCATCACAAAATTGATGTCCTGGATGAAGTCGAGCAAAAACTTGATTTTACCCGCAGCACCCAACTTTCCGGTCAGCATATCGCCCTGTCGGTTCAGCGGTTTCTTGCAGGCGATACAGAACTTGCCCCTGAAATCGATGCACAAATTGACCGGCAGGACCAGCTCATGAATACGCTCGGCAATGGCGGACGGATCGAGGGAACGGAGATCATCCTTCAGCCGTTATCGCGGCTGCCCCGCATTTCGTTCGACAACCTCACCGGTTACTGGAACGCGTATAAGGAGACCGTTGCTGTCATCCTTCACACCGCGAAAGATACGACCCTCGCGATGCCGCCGCCCGGACCAGCAGCGGTTACAGCAGACTCATTACCCGTAGACACAGCAACACCATTGATCCGAACTCAGAATCCCGTATATGAAAGAGCGCGATTGAAGCAGGAAAGCCTCGGATTGACCCTCGCATACTGGTACGATGTACTTTTTGACGACCTTGAAAATGAAGTTCAAGCTAAAAAGGCCTCGGTCAACACCTGGGTGATTGCGATCATACTATTCGATGTGGCACTGCTGATCCTGTTGTTCTATGCCTTTGAACGCAGGGTGCTGGCCAGACTGAGGCGCCTGGAGGCAAGTACTGCCGCCCATGAACAGGTCTTCTCCCTTCCGCAGGACGAAATCGGAAAGCTGGCAATGGAGATCAATGAAACGCTCGAATACCTGAAAGATGCCACGGATTTTGTCATTGCGATCGGCGAAGGCAATCTCAGCATGAACTATAAGGAGACCCTTGACAGTGGCTACGTGGAAGGCAAAAACAAGCTGGCGGATTCGCTGATCGACATGCAGGTGAAGCTGAAGGCGCTCAATGAAGAAGAAAGAAAACGCCAATGGGCCAATGAGGGCCTTGCCAGGTTCGTAGACATCCTGCGGTCCTCCAACGATAACATCTCAGTTCTGGGTGATAAAATCATCGCCGCGCTGGTCAAGTATACACACTCCAATCAGGGGGCACTCTATACCCTTAACGACGATGATCCCAACAACAAGCACCTGGAAATGATATCCCTGTTTGCGTTTGATATCAAGAAACACGAGCAGCAGAAAGTAAAGCTGGGGCAGGGTATTCTCGGACAGGCCTTCCTGGAAAGGGAGACCACCTACCTCCGGGAGATACCCGCGGAATATATCCGGATAACGTCCGGGTTAGGCGACGCAACACCCGGCGCGATCCTGATGGTACCGCTGAAAGTGGACCAGGAGGTATACGGCATTGTGGAACTCGCTTCCTTTACAGCCTACGAACCGCACGAAATAAGTTTTGTCGAACGCCTTGGTGAAACGATCGCTTCCACCCTGGCATCGGTGCGGGCTGCCCATAAAAACCGTGCATTGATCGAGCAATTCCAGCAACAGACCGAAGAAATGCGTGCCCAGGAGGAAGAAATGCGGCAGAATATGGAAGAACTCCAGGCCACCCAGGAAGAAATAGCACGTAAGGAAAAAAGCTATATCGCCAGAATTCAGGAGCTGGAACAAGGAACGTCACAGAATGGTGACAGCGCAGCCCGCCTTAAAGCAGAATTTGCGCGGGCGGAACAACACTACCAGCAACAACTGAAAGACCTTCAGGATCAGCTTGCACAGCGCTCACACGAAGGCGAGTGGGCATTGGCCGAAGAAATAGAACGCACATTATCACTCCAGCGGGATGCCCTCCGGATCACGCAGGATGAGCTGGACAAGAGACGGTCCCGCGACGACGCAGCCGGCTAGCACTGCGTTTACGGGCTGTAATCCATTCCTTATGAAGGTGCTGACACTTTCGCAGTGCTCCATCGCCACACTTCATACACGACGTTTTCGCATCCCCTCGCCAACAGCAAGCTGCTTCGGACAGGGGTGTAGTCGTTGCGGGAACGCGCCGACATTTTTTGGTGAAAGTTTTTTTAAAACGCTTTTTTTCAGCTAATTAGTGGGAATTACCGAATTCGATTTTTCGAAAAAGACGGGCAAAGCGGTGGATTGAACACATGTAAGGTTTACAACCTCTCTTCGCCAATACAAACCCGGACGGAACCTATTTTTGAACTCCTTTTAAAGACTGTTCATGCTCGATATTGACATTGCCGACCTCAAGCGGATCTCAGAGCTCATCTACCAGAAGTACAACTACGACTTCAGAAATTACGCCATGTCGTCGTTCAAGCGGCGTGTGCTGCGGATTATGGAACTGAAAAAACTTTCGGTTGAAGCCCTTCTCAAAAAACTTAATGATACGCCCGTCTTTGTCAACGAATTCCTCGATGAGCTTACGGTAAACGTTACCGAAATGTTCCGCGATCCCAGTTTCTGGCGTGTGATGCGCGAGGAGATCATACCCGCCATCATGCTAAACCATAAACAGTTCAAGATCTGGCACGCCGGGTGCTCTTCGGGTGAGGAAGTTTTGTCCATGTGCATCATGCTTAAAGAGATGGGCATTCTGCAGGATGTAACCGTGATCGCCACAGACCTTGATGTCAATATCCTGGAACGCGCCAAGATGGCTACCTATCCCATCAAAAACATGGAGCTCAATGAAAAGAACTACATCCGGTTTCAGGGCACTGGCAATTTCAAAAATTACTACAAGGAGGAGAACGGAAACGCCGTGTTTCAAAAAGACCTACTGATGAATGTTTCCTTCCGGCGGCACGACCTGGTATTGGGTGATATCTTCAACAAGTTCGATCTCATCCTCTGCCGGAATGTGATGATCTACTTTAACCAGGCCCTTCAGAATGAAGTATTGAAAAAATTCCACGAAAGCTTGTTTAAATACGGGTACCTGGCGATCGGATCAAAAGAATCGCTGATCTGGTGCGACTATGCAAACCGCTTTATTGTGGTGAATAACGAAGAAAAGATTTATAAGAAAATAAAAGATTAGTGGGGTTGCTTGACGCATGAGTAAGTACAACCTAAATAACAGCTATAAAGCCGTTGTTATCGGTGGGTCGGCAGGCAGCTTTCAGGGAATGGTCAAAATCCTGTCGCAGCTGCCGAAGGGATTTCCATTGCCGATCATTATGTGCCTGCACCGGCTTAAGCATGTGCGCAACGGTTTCGTGGAGGCACTGTCGCTGAAAAGCGTCGTGCAGGTAACAGAACCGCATGACAAGGAAAATATCAAACGCGGGGGCGTGTACCTGGCGCCGGCAAATTATCACATGTCGGTGGAGCTGGGGAATTACTTCGCGTTGTCGACCGAGGAAATGATAAACAACTCGCGCCCGGCCATCGACATCACGCTGGGTTCGTGCGCGTTTGTTTACAAGGAAAAGCTGGTGGGTATACTTTTATCAGGCGCGAACAAAGATGGTGCGCTTGGCATGAAGCAGATCCAGGAGCGCGGGGGATTAACCATCGTGCAGGAACCTTCCGAATGCATGATCGATACGATGCCGAAGGCGGCATTGGCCGTGACGAAAATTGATCATATACTCCGGGTCGATCAAATTGTGGAGTTTTTGAAAGAACTAGATAAACAATACAGATGACAGGCTTATTCAATGACCGCTATTACACGACGCTGATCCTGGCCGTGCTGTTTGTGCTCGGTATCGGCTGTTCCTTGTACTTCATCTATTCTTTGCCCGCGAACCTGCAATTGGCCGACGGTTATCAGCCCGCCTTCACCACCGTATACCTCGTGGTGGGTCTTACCCTCATCACGGGAATTTTTGGACTCGTATCAGCACTTGGCTATAAAAAGGAAGTGGTCGTTTTTCGCGACCGGATCTCCACCAGCGACAAATCGGAGCAGGATGATGCCGACCAGTCCGGCAAAACCACCATCAGTCTCGAAAGTGTCAAAGCAAACCTGCAGCAGGCCTCGGGTGAGAAAGAGATTTTGCAGGCAGGTCTGCAGGCCATCGGCAAGCAACTCGAAATTGGCCAGGGCGCCCTGTACCTGGTACGCGAAGCCGAGGGCAAAAGATACCTTGAACTGAAAAGCGGCTTCGCACTGAATATCGGTGAAAGCACCGTCATCCGTTATGAATT
>DASPJC010000312.1:0-3977 GCA_035628815.1 Ohtaekwangia sp.
TCAAATTCTTTCATGATAAAATTGGGATTCGTGTCGCCTACTGCACCTTATTCTGGTAGAGGAATTTTCCAAAATCGAGGGCGGAGTCGACGGCGCCTTTGCCAATCAGGTCAAAGGCGAGATTGACAGATTTTTCAATAGCCGCATCCGTATTTTCAAAACCTGCGCTGTTGTCATCCTTCCAGAAAAGCAGGATGAATCCAAGATGAAGCCAGAATAACTTTGGGTAACCTTTATCAAGATAAGGCCGGCTGGCTACCTCACCCTTGCCTTTACCGTTGTTCAGAAGGTCTTCCAGGAATGACTCGAAAGCCGACCGGAATCCCTTGAGAAAGGACGGTGAGAATGACTCCAGGCCTTTGACCTGGCCGAGCTGGAGCAGGATAAAACTGCGGTTCGTCTTCAGTTCCTCCAACAAGGTATAATAGAAAGCGAGAATTTTCTCGCGCGTGGAAAAGCCGGCGAACGACGGATCCGTTTTCAACCGGAAAATAGTCCGGTCCATAAACCGCTGCCACACGTGCTGCTCCAGGCCGTCGAAAGAACCGAAATGACGGTAGAAATCCGTTTCCCCGATTCCCAGATCGATACAAAATTTATAGACCGTTGCCGGCTGCTTTCCCTCCAGCAGCAGGTGGTTAATGTAGGCGGTAACGATCTTGTCCTGCGAAGCCTTGACCGTCGATTTTCGCGTGGCGCGCTTTTTTGTGGTTTCCATAATCGTTAAACAGGTTTCTGTTCGAAAGGGTTTATGCGAATAAGCCGAATCTTTCGTTAAATTAACAACTTATGAAGGTTGTGATGGCACTGCTGATGGCTCTGATTGGCAGCGACGCCCTTTGGGCGCAGCAGGGAAAAACTATGCGGGCTGCGGAACGGTATGAAGCAGCTGAAACATACTTTAACGAAGCTCGATACCCGGACGCCATCGTGCAGCTAAACCAATGTCTTCTGGATGAGCCGGGCTATTCGGATGCTTATTATTTGCGGGCCCGGGCAAGGGAACAGATGAAGGACTACGCCGGTGCACTGACAGATTACAGCATCTTTCTGGAACAACGCCCGGATCAACCTGAGGTATTGTTCAGCCGGGGAATACTGCGCTACCAGCTGAAAAAATACGAGCAGGCCCGGGAGGATTTTCAGCGGCTGCTGCAGCTGCCTCCAGGTGAAACACAAACCATACACTTCAACAAGGCTGCGCGCGTGGGCGGAGCCAACCAGATCCTTACGACACAAAGCAGTACCGCACCGCTGATCTATAACTACCTGGGGATGGTTGACATGGCCCTCCGGAATTACAAGGGCGCCATTGCCTGGCTTGACTCCGCCATTCTGCTCGATCCGCGCGAAGCGGATTATTTCGTCAACCGGGGTCTGGCCTGGCAAAATGCGGGTGACTCCACCGCTGCGCTAAAGAATTACCGGCACGCCCTGACACTGAATCCCGAACACACCCTTGCCTTGCACAACCTCGCGGTATTCAACCGGATGAATCAGAAAAAAACCGCAACCGCGGATCCCCTCGAACTGGCGATCGAAAGCGATTCAAGTATGCTTCACCCTTACCTTGAGCGCGCGAGACAACGCCTTGAAGGCGGTTTTTACAAAGGCGCGTTGGAGGATTACAACCAGGCATTGAAACTGGAGGACCAGGACCCGGAAATTTGGCTCAGCCGGGGGTTGGTCCATGAACGCCTGAAGGATCTGAGCGCTGCCTTTTCGGATTATACGCGCGCCATTGAACTCAAGGAGGATTTTGTAAAAGCCTGGATAAATCGCGCGAACGTACTGCTCAAACAGGAGCGGTATAAAGATGCCGTCGAAGACTATTCTGTCGCCCTCATTTACACACCGGATTCCGGTGCTGCATACTACAACAGGGCTATTGCGAAAAACTATCTGAAGCTCAACACCGAAGCCTGCGCTGATCTCAAACGCGCCGAAGAACTTGGAATGGCTGTCGACGATAAAATAAAACAGAAATTTTGCGAACAGAAATAGGTCAGCCGAGATCCTGCCTTAACCGAACGAAGACCGGCTCGCGGAACATTTCATCCGGTGTGACTTTGGAATAGCCGATCTCTGCCATAACGACGGGCTCCACCCACGTCGTGATTTTGGGATCGACGAATTTTCCCTTGGCAGAAGGAGTTTTTACTTCTTTCACTTTCTTTAGCGCAGACAGTATTTCCTTTATGGTGTTATCGTCAAATCCGGTCCCGACCTTGCCGCGATAGCGAAGCTCATCCCCCACACGTTCCGCAAGCTGCAACGCCCCGAACGTTTGTCCGCGGTCCCCCTTGCCGCGTGTATAACCTATGATCACGCACTCCGCGGTTTGCCGCACTTTGATTTTCAGCCAGCAATCCGACCGCTTTCCCGGAAGGTATTTGCTGTCTTTTTGTTTGGCGATGATGCCTTCCAGTTGATGCTCTTTCGCGGCTTCAAAAAGCGACTGCCCGTCTTCCATGCTTTCACTGACGCGATACGGCGTATCGGGGCGGATCGCATCCCGCATCCATTCTCTACGCCTGGCCAGCGGTTCGTTGATCAACGGGCGTCCATCCAGGTAGAGGCAGTCAAAAACATAACAATGGACCGGATTGGTACGTGTGAGTTTCTGGATGTTCGTCTCGCCGGTGCTCATTAACCGGTTGATTACTTTCTTAAAAACGGGCTTGCCCTGGCCGTCCAGGCTCACAATTTCCGCGTCAAAAAGTGCGTTTGTTGCCCGGAAGGCCTTTTCTCCGACGGCCAGTTCCGGGAACTGTGCTGTAACATCATTGTGGTTGCGCGTGCGGATTCTCAGCTGTCCGTCCTCCCATGCAATCAGCGCCCTGATACCATCCCACTTCATTTCAAAAATGTACTTATCACTTTTGGGCGGAACGTCCGCTACTGCCGAAAGCATAGGCTCGATAATAGTGTTGAGATAGTCGATCTGCGGCTGGTCGACACGCTCCAGCAACCACTCCTTGTCTTTCATTTTATGGATGCGGTATTCGCCGTTCACCTCCTTGCTGTTGAGCGTGAAATAGAATCCATCCTTTTTGTCTTTCGTGATCTGGTACTTGCCCAAGGCATAGAT
The DNA here is from genome assembly GCA_035628815.1 of Ohtaekwangia sp. Taxonomy (GTDB): domain Bacteria; phylum Bacteroidota; class Bacteroidia; order Cytophagales; family Cyclobacteriaceae; genus Ohtaekwangia. The sequence goes on from DASPJC010000312.1 coordinate 3,092, forward strand.
CCACATATCGCCGGCGCCATATTGCCCTTTGGGAATTTTTCCATCGAAGGTAAGATATTCCATAGGGTGATCTTCGGTCTGAACCGCCAGGCGCTTTACACCGGGATGCGGCGGAAGTCCTTTCGGTACGGCCCAGGACTTCAGTACGCCGTCCTTCTCAAGGCGCAGATCGTAATGAAGTCGAGAGGCGTGATGCCGGTGTATCACGAATTTATTTCCACGGCCTTCCACAACGCGTGCCTGTGGTTCAGGGGTGACTTCGAAATCGCGCTTTTTTTTGTATGCCTCAAGCTGCTCCGGGGTTTTATGTTTTTTCGAGATCGGAAGCTTTTTGTTCTTCGCGACCTTCGTGCTGCGATGTGTATGAAGTTCGACGGCATAAGCACTGAATGCTTCCCATGCATCACCTTCCTTCAACACCTTTTCGAGCGCCGTCCGGATGTTGTATTCCAGCGGCGTTTTTGTCCGGCTCAGCTCGTCCCACGTCAACGGCATGGATACTGGCGCGCCCTTCCGTCCGCGCAGGCTGTAAGGCGATACAATACTTTGGCCGGAGCGGATGCGAAAGATATCCACCAATACCCTCCCTTTTCGCGCATCTTTCTTGATCTGCAGGGTGACAGCATCCGGGTACTGCTCGACAAACGGCTTGGCGATGTCCTGTGCGGCTTCAAATACCGTATGAAAATCCCATCGTGGCTCCAGGGGGCAACAGATGTGAATCCCTTTCCCGCCGGTGGTCTTCACGAATGGTGTGTAACCGCGCGACTCGATCGCTTCTTTCAGGTTGAAAGCAATCGGCTTCAGGTGATCAAAGTTGTAACCTTCCGGTGGATCGAGATCGAATACCATGTAATCGGGAAAATCGAAGTCGGGTTTGCGACTG
>DASPJC010000313.1:0-4325 GCA_035628815.1 Ohtaekwangia sp.
CATGTCCGTGTTTATTTTAGGACCCACGTTCTTCACATTCGCCCATTGTCCTTTCGTGTCTTTCGTCGCGCGGTAGATGTCCAGTCCACCGTAGCCTCCCGGCCTGTTACTGGAAAAATACAAGGTCTTTTCGTCGCTTGAGATGGAAACGGATTTCTCTTCGAAACTGGAATTGATGATGCCCGGCATGGGAATCGGTTCACTCCAGACTCCGTCTGTGCGCTCGGAATAGTAGATGTCACCGCCGCCTTCATCATTGAAAATGAAAAGTGTATTACCGTCAGCCGACAATGCGAGGTTGGAGTTGTGCGTCGGTGTATTGACAGGCATGCCAATGTTTTTCGCGTATGACCACGTATTACCAGACCGCTTTGCAAAAAATATGTCTTCCCACGGTTTATTGTCGTCTGCCACGTTCTGGTTTAGGTTGTCCTCGCGACGGCGGGTGGTGAATACAATTTCGGTCTCTTCCTCGTTCAGTACAGGCGCATAGTCTTCAAATTCCGAATTGATCTCACGTCCGATATTGACAATGGAAAAATTACCAGGACTGGATATAAATTCCTTTCCATTCTCGCACTCGAAAATAGCGCGGTCGACCGTCGCGAGATCCACCCGGTCTTTCCCCTGGTAGTTTGATTTTTTGGCCAGTTTTTCTTTGTAGAGGTTATAATAGCGGATGGCTTCGTCAAATTTCTCCCCGTATTGATAACTTTTCCCGATGGAGTATTCAATATCAAATCGATAGTCGGGATCCTGCCGGAGCACGCGCATCAGGTACTTCACCGCCTGGTCTTTGCCGATGGTAAGCAGATGCATGCGGCCGGCTTCATAGTTGGCTTTGATGAACGTTGTATCGAGGTTGGCGGCGGTGGTCATCAGATCACGGGCATCGTCGATCGCTTTTGTTTCAGCAATCATACCTTCGGCGACCTCCATATATTCCCGGGCAGTCTCTTTGGGATCTTGCTGTGTAAAACCGGGGGTCTGGAGTGCTAATACAAAAGTTAAAAAAATCAGTACGCTTCGGATACTGGACATTGTTTAAAAAATTTAACTACTAAAGTTAAGATAAAAAGCCACTAGAAGACACTCCAAGTTACTAAAACTTGCGAACTTTGAAACAATAAAGTGTACGCATAAAGCACACAGTTCTTACATTATTAGTATTTTGGCCTTCAATCATTACTTTAACCATGCAGATAACCTCGGCCGAGTTCATTTCCAGTTTTGCCGACGTTCAGAAGTGCCCTCCTCCCGACAAGCCTGAGTTCGCTTTCATAGGCCGTTCCAATGTCGGCAAGTCGTCGTTGATCAATATGCTGACCGGCCAGAAGAAGTTGGCTAAAACGTCGGTAACGCCAGGCAAAACGCAGACCATAAACCACTTCCTCATCAATAAATCGTGGTTTCTCGTCGACCTCCCGGGATATGGCTATGCCAGCGTGAGCAAGTCGACACGCGAAGGCTTCGGTAAAATGATCGAGCGTTATGTTCGGGAACGCAAAAACCTTTCCTGCCTCTTCATTCTCATAGATCCCCGGGTAGCGCCACAAAAGAACGACTTAAGCTTCATCACCTGGGCCGGCAGCCAGGGCGTACCCTTGGCAATTATCTTTACGAAGGCCGATAAGCTGAAAAGAAACGAGCTTCAAAAAAATCTGAAACAGTTTGAAAACGCGCTGCTCGCCGAGTGGGAGGAGCTTCCGCCACTGTTCGTCACCTCATCGGAAAAGCGGACCGGCCGCGACGAAGTGCTTGACTTTATCGGGCAGGCAATAGAAACAGAACGCAACAGCTGATGCAGCGGTCGTGGACTTTTACAATCCTTTCTTTAGATTTGCCCCTCATTTAAAATTGAACGATGACTTTAGCTGAAATAGCCACCGTATCCGGCAAGGGCGGTCTTTTTAAGATCGTAGCACCCACAAAATCCGGTGTGATCCTCGAGTCGCTGGACGAACATAAAACAAAGCTTGTGGCGACGACCAATCACCGGCTTTCAGTGCTGAACGAGATCTCTATTTATACCACGACGAAGGAAGGTACTGTCGCCCTCGACGTCATTTTGAAAAAAATCCACGCGGAATTTAATGGCGACCCCGGTGTCGGTGCAGATTCTGATGCGTCGGAGCTGAAATCGTTCATGAAGGCGATCCTCCCGGAATATGATGAAGACCGCGTTTATGTATCCGACATCAAAAAACTTGTCCGCTGGTATGAGATCATCCGGCAGCATGCGCCCGATGTGTTGACCGCAGAAGAAAAGAAAGCATAACGTCCGCTTCGTTATTGAACAAAGCCCAGGGCCTTTCGCACCATATTTTTTGATCCGACAAAAAACGGCGTCCGCTGATGAAGGCTCGCTGGCCTGATGTCCAGGATTCGCTGCGTACCATCCGTGGCCAATCCCCCTGCCTGCTCAGCTACAAATGCCAGCGCGTTACACTCATAGATCAGTCTCAGTTTTCCGTTGCCGTCTTTTGCTGTCGCCGGATAAATGTAGATACCGCCTTTTAACATGTTGCGATGGAAATCCGCCACCAGCGATCCAATATACCGCGCGGTGTACCGCTCTTGCTTGCAGAACGCAACATAACCATTAACCCCTTCTGAAAAAGAGTTCGCCAATCCCTCGTTGATGGAGTAGATCTTTCCATCGGCCGGCATCTGCAGATTGGGATGAGAAAGGAAATATTCACCCAACGAAGGTTCATAGGTAAAACCGTTTACACCATGACCGGTGGTATATACCATCATGGTCGAAGAACCGTACAGCACATATCCGGCGGCAATCTGCTCGGCGCCGGTTTGTAAAATATCCTCCTGCCGGATGGGCGTGCCCTGGGGACTCTTCCGCCGGTAAACAGAAAAAATTGTTCCAATCGAAACATTCACATCGATGTTCGAAGAACCGTCTAATGGATCAATGGCGATCACATACTTCCCTTCGTTGTTCAGGTCAACAAACGAATCGGACTCCTCTGATACCAGCGCGCATATCTCACCTCCCTTGGCCAGTGCGCGTGTAAAACGGATGTTGGCCAACACATCCAGCTTTTGCTGGTCGTCGCCCGCCATATTTTGCGATCCCACCGCGCCCATCAGGTCAATGAGCCCCGCCTTGTTCACTTCGCGGTTCACGACTTTGGAAGCCAGCGCAATATCCCGTAATATTTGCGACAATTCTCCGCTGGCAAACGCGAACTGGTCCTGGTTGTTCTTGATAAAACGATCCAGCGCCGTACCGATCGGCTGGGCAATCCGGGAGGATTCAATGCTGGGTGTGCTGATGTTATGAATGATATTTGACATGCCTTAAACGTGGGTTAAATTTACAATGCAAACGATTTAGTGCAATAAAAATGAAGGTTTTTAAATTTGGCGGTGCTTCGGTGAAGAGCGCCACGGGCGTCCGCAATGTCGCCTCTATCATCGCGCAATATCCGCCCCAAGGCCTGCTGATCGTCGTTTCAGCCATGGGCAAAACCACCAATTCCCTTGAAAATGTACTTTCAGCGGTCAGGGCAGGCAGGAACGCATCCCACCTCCTCGATGAATTGTACGAATACCACCTTTCGGTCATGAAACCGCTGTTCCCTTCTGCTCACAGCGTTTATGCGGCGGTGGACCAAATCATCAGCGAGCTTCGCGCTGCGCTTACGCAGTCTTATGACGACTACGACATGGTGTACGACCAGGTCGTGGCAAAAGGAGAATTGATCTCTTCCACCATCGTGCACCATCACCTGGCAGACCATGGATTACCTTCCACCTGGCTCGATGCCAGAGCATGCATTGCCACCGACAATACCTTTCGTGAAGGCAAAGTCGACTGGAACAAGACCATGGCAGAGATCGCGAAAGTTAAACCTTTGCTCACCCATGGGATTGTCATCACGCAGGGATTTATCGGTCAGACAGAAGATGGACTGACAACCACACTGGGACGCGAAGGTTCGGATTTCACCGCGGCCATTTTCGCGTCGTGCCTGGATGCTGAATCGGTTACGATCTGGAAGGACGTACCCGGTGTGATGAGTGCAGACCCCAAACGACTGCCCGATGCTACCGTGTTCAGCGAACTTCCTTACCGGGAGGCAGCGGAGATGACCTACTATGGAGCATCTGTTATTCACCCGAAAACGATCAAGCCCCTGGCCAACAAGGGTATCCCGCTGTGGGTAAAGAATTTTGATGATCCTGCATTGCCCGGAACGATCATTCATGACTGCACTGTAGCGAACCTTCCGCCCTTGATTGTCTTCAAGGAAAATCAATGTCTCGTTTCCTGTAAGGTGACCGATTTTACCTTCATTACCGAG
>DASPJC010000314.1:0-11218 GCA_035628815.1 Ohtaekwangia sp.
TGAACAAGATCGTGATCGGCGCACTCAATCTTGTACCGACGCCCATGACCCGCTGTGAGCCTTTCAACGGCGCGGTCACAGCCACGCCGACAGTAGGATCGGCCGCGGACTATAAATACACCTGGTACAACGGCAAAACGATAAAAGCGCTGAGTGACTATCCGAACGATACCACCAATATACTGGCGGGTCTGCCGGAAGGATTTTATACCGTGAAGGCTGTCAACCGAACAACGTACTGCGAGACGCCGGCCAAATTTGCCGAAGTGCAGAACCTGACGCCGTCAATCAATATCACGGTAGTACCCAACCCCGCTAAATATCCCACCGACTGTAACGCGAAGAACGGCGAGATCTCGGCAATCATCACGATTGCGGGAAATGTCGGAGGTTTTACGGTCGACTGGTATAAAAGCAACAGCGCGGCACCCATCGGACTTGATTCGCTGAAAAAGCACCAGGTATTGACAGGTAGCCCAGCCGTTGATTTACTGTCTAACGTATCAACCGGTTTTTACTCGATCAACGTTACCAACGCAGACGATAATTGCAAAGACTCAAAAGTTTACTTCCTGCCGTCCCTGAGTTCCGACTCTTTGACGGTATCCGCGACGGATGCTTCGGACTGTAATCCGGTAAACGGCCAGTTCACGGCCGAACTGCTCATCAAGGCAGGGAACCCCTTCACGAAGGATGACTACATCGTCGAACTATATAAGCTTGGAACGAATGTTCCGGTCTATTCAATCATCGGTACGTCAAATCCGGGCAACACCTTTAATTTCCCGCCCGCGGGCCAGCCCCTGGATACCGGTAAGTATTATGTCGTGGCAATCGGCAACCCGGCGCGACCATTCGGAAATTCGATCTGTACAATTGCCGGCGGCACCCAGGAGATCAACTTCAGCGTGATTGAGCCTACCCTTGCACTTGACAGTATCGCAAACACGCATTGCGCCGCTGCCGTTGCCCCGGATGGGCAGATTATCGCCAACCTGGCTACAGGACCGCTTCCCCATAATTTCGAATTCTTCACCGGCGCCAATAACCTCGACGTTGCGGACCGCGTTCAGAACAGCGCATCCAATACCCTGACCGGGCGACTCGGCGGGTTCTACACCGTACAACTCACAGCCGATAATGGCTGTACCGCGGTTTCCTCGATCTTCGTGCCGACCGATACCGCCAGCGTGACGGCGGATATCACAGCCTTACCACGGACATTGTGCGACACGGAAAATGGTTCTATCCAGATCAATGGCGTGCAGGAGATCACCAGCACCGGATCGGTTGTTGCGCCTTTTACCACGGCAGCCTACACGGTAACCTGGTACGATTCCACCGCCACGGGCATACTGAGCGATCCGGTTGCCGCGACTGCCAATATTCTGGAAAATCTGAAACAGAACGAATACTTTGTCGAGATCATCAACGATGTTACAGGATGTAAGACCTCGAAGATCCTGATGGAAGTTGAGGACGGAAGGGAATACCCTGCCTTTGACCTCATCTCGTTTATGAATCCCACGTCTTGTCTCAAAGGCGAGACGGGCGCGGAGATTGATCCGGCAACGGGTCAGCGCCTGGGCCATCTCGAAATCAATGTTACGTCCACGAGCGCAGGCGGGTTCACGTTCAACTGGTATACGGGGGATCCCAAAACACTTCCTCCGCTTGGAAATCACACGGCTTTGCTCAGCGGATTGACGACGGCAGAAACTTACACGGTCGAAGTGATCAACAACACGAACAACTGTCCGAAAGAAGAGGTGTATACCGTACCGCTGGAAAGAATACCGCTTACCCTATCCGCTTCAGCTGCTCCGTTGACGAACTGTATCAATCCGGATGGTCGTTTAAATGCGATCGTCACCAGCGCCGGAAATGGCTTTGATGATTACACCTATAACTGGTATATCGGTACAGCGGTGACACCGCCGGCAACCTTCACCGGACGCTTTATCGACCAGGCTTTTTTCGAAACGTACCTGATCGTCGCAACAGATCAACTTGATCCTGGCTGCGAGGTCCGCGATACCGTGGTCGTCGAAGACGGACGCATCTTCCCTGTCGTTAATGCCGGCGTCCTGAACCCCCTGACCATTTGTGATGTCACCAAACCGGATGGTACAGCCTTCGCCGCGGTGGGTAACAATGTCATTGACTACACTTTCGCATGGTTTGATGAAACGATCACACCACCGCCTTTCGCATCCGGTTCGCAGATCAGCAATCTGTCGGATGGCACGTACACGGTGATTGCCACGAACATTGTATCGCTTTGCAGTGACACCACGCAGGTACAAATTAATTTTATGCCATTGCCGGTTCCGATGCCTACGATCGATATCCTTTCACATCTCACGAACTGCGACCCGGATCTTCCCAACGGCGCCCTGGCGGTATCGGTGGGCGGTAATACGACGGATTACATCTTCAACTGGTATGACGGCCTGGAAAGAAAAACTTCGCCTGATTTCGAGGGCGTGATCTACGATAGTCTTGTCGTCAATGACTATTCCGTGATCGCCATCGACCGTGTTACCCTGTGCGAATCACCGTTAGTGTCCAGACGCATCGAATTCCAGCCGGTGTATCCAAAGTTTGTGATCGATGTTGAGCCCACGCTTTGCGGACTTACCACGGGTGCCATTTTCCTCACCATCACCAATGATGTGGAAGTCACAGGCATGGAATGGTTCGTTGGCGAAAGTATGAGTGCGGCCGAAAATTCAACAACGGTCATCGAAACAGGCCCCGTTGTACTGGACGCTGACAACGGTTATTACAGGGTCGATATCTTTACACCGACGGGCTGTGATACCACCGGATATGTCGAGATCAAAAACGAGATCAATCCCTACAATGGTATCTCAAGAAACGGTGACGACCGGAACAGCTACTTCCATATCAACTGTATCGAAGACTTCCCCTCGAACGTCGTGAAGATCTTTAACCGGAATGGAACGCTGGTCTTTGAAGGTCATGGCTACGACAATACCGCTACATTGTTCGATGGTGTTTCCAATAAAGGTATCAGCCCGATGGGAAACAATCTTCCGGATGGTACTTACTTCTACGTCATTGACAAAAAGGATGGCTCGAAGCCGATTGCAGGTTACCTGGAAATAGTTAACTAAATACAAACATGACCCGATTTTTTAAGCTTAGCCTCTTTTTGATCCTGTTGTCCGGGTATTGCGCAGCCCAGCAATACCCGGTCTTTACACAATACTATTTCAATGAACTGGTGATCAACCCGGCCTATGCCGGTAATCACGTTCAGCTCAGCGCGTCAGCGACATACCGGAACCAATGGGTCAACTTTCCGGGCGCTCCGCGGACCTTTTCATTCAGTGCCCACACGGCCCTCATGAAAAACAAAATCGGTGTCGGGCTTCTGGTGAACCACGATGAGATCGGAAGCTATGGTAACGAACACGTTTACCTCAGCTATGCTTATAAGATCCACTTCCCTAACGCAACATTATCCATGGGATTGCAGGCCGGCTTCAACTTCCTTGGCGCCGACTACAGCAATCTTAACCTGCAGGACCCCGGCGATCCGAGTTTCGCGCCCATCAGCGATTTTAAACCCAACTTTGGGGCCGGCCTGTTCTACAACAAGAAAAATTTCTTTGTGGGATTTTCCGTGCCCTTCATTCTCAACAACAGGCTGGATGAAAGCGGACTTGAAAGCGCCCTGGCGGAAGTTATTGAGAAGCGCTATTACCTTCTTCGCTCGGGCGTTATCTTCCCGATAGACAGGACTGGTAACGTCAAGGTTAACCCATCCATACTGCTGCGATCGCAGGAGGGTACACCCTTGAGCCTGGATATCAACGCGGCCTTTATCTTTTACGATATCTTCAGTATCGGTTCAGCCTGGCGCAGTGGTGATTCGTTCATTACCTTCCTGGACCTGAAGCTTTCTGAAAAAATACACTTTGCTTACTCGTACGACTGGACCACGTCCGATATCAACAGGTTCTCCAATGGTTCACACGAGTTCATGATCAATTTCCGTTCGATCATACGCGGTGTACATAAGAACCCGGAGTGTCCGGCCTACTACAATTACCGGTAGAAGACGTGTTGATGTGCGCATGTGTTGATGTGTTGATGTTGGGTGCGCAGGTTAGATGAACGGCTTGGATGAAGCTCCGTTTCAGAACAGTTTTGCGCGCATCACGATGTCGCGCGTGATGTGGTAGAACTCTTTGTGGATATTGAATGGCGGCTCACCGTTGCGTTCCTTGATCTGGTAGGTGCCATCCTCGTTCATGACGTAGGCGTTCACGTTGTCTTTTAAATTGTACAACAGGTTGTTCATGGCCTGTTTTCGAAGTAGGTCATCATCCAGTAAGAACAGCGATTCAATCCGCCGGTCGAAACTTCGCACCATGGCATCGGCGCTACCAATGTATACCTTCGGATTGCCGGCGTTGTGGAAGTAGTAAATTCGCGAGTGCTCGAGATATTCACCGACGACAGAGATCACTTCAATGTTTTCACTGAGTCCTTTTCGCTTCGGCCGCAGGCAGCACATACCGCGGACGATCAGCTTGATCTGAACACCCGCCTGTGACGCAGCATAAAGCTCATCGATCAATTCCTTGTCCTGGAAAGAGTTCAGTTTGATTACAATACCAGCGGTGACACCGTTGCGGGCGTTCTCCGCTTCGCGTTTTACGAGGTTGCAGAGTTGTATCCGCATATCGCGCGGCGACGTGATCAGGTTCAGGTAGGTCGACGGTTGCGAATGGCCGGTGATGACGTTGAAAAATTCAGAGACGTCGTAAGCGTATACTTCCTTCGTTGTCAACAAACCGATATCGACATAGAACCGCGATGTTGATTCGTTATAGTTGCCACTGGAAAGGTGGACATACCTGTAAACTTTGTCTCCTCCCTCCTTGCGAACGATAAGCAAAAGCTTGGTGTGGGTCTTCAGACTGCTTACTCCGTAAATGACGAAACATCCTGCCTTTTGAAGGCGCTGTGCTTCGCGTAGGTTGTTCTCTTCGTCAAACCGTGCTTTTACTTCGAACAGTACCGAAACGTGCTTGCCATTTTCTGCCGCACGCAACAGGGCGTTAGTTACCCGTGATTCACGCGACACCCTGTAGATGGTCATCTTGATGGAAAGAACGTAAGGATCGTCGGCCGCTTTTTCCAGCAGTTCCAGCACCGGCTCCATGGAGTTATACGGATGATGTAACAGGATATCGCGTTCCTTCAGTACTTCAAAAAGGTCGTGTGTTCCCTGTTCCGGATAATTCAGCGGCGCGATCGGCTCCCGCGGCTGGCTTCTTTTAGCTTTGAATTCTTTGTGTCCGATGATCTGCAAAAGGCCGGTGAAATCGACCATGCTCGTCACCGGTACATGAAAAATGTTATAATCGTCCAGATCCCACTGGATTTTCAACAGGCGCATCATCCACGGATCGGGGTTTTCCTCGACTTCAAGCCGTACGACCCTTCCCGTACGACGGGTTTTCAATTTGCGCTTCAGGTCTTCCAGGAAGTTGGATTCAATGTCTTCACTTTCCTCGAGTGTAAAATCGCCATTGCGATTGATCCGGAAGAGACTGGTGCTGACGATCTCCACATTCCGGAAAAGGTTCTGGACGTTGTTGCGAATGATCTCTTCAATGGGGACGAACTGGATAATGTCGTCCTTTTCAATCTCGTAAAAACGCGGAAGGTTTTGTGGTACCTGGATGAACGATACTTTCAGCAGATTCTGGTTGTCTGTCGGATTCTTCGTCACTACCCCAAACTGGAGCCTGTTGTTCATCAGGGTCGGAAACGTATGATAGTTATCGAACACCATCGGGGTCAGCATGGGGAAAACGATCTTATTGAAATAATCGTCCACCCGCTGCGTGTCTTCTATGGACAGTTGATGGTACTCCGCGATGCAAAATCCATTCCGTTGAAACAGCGGGCGGAGGTGACTGATGTAATAGGCGTTCTGATCAGCATAAAACTTTTTGGTTTCCTGCATCAGCAGCTTGCGAAACGGCTCTTCACGAAGGCCATTATAGTCAAAGCGTTCTTTGCCGTAGTCAATGTAATTATACAAACTCCCCAGCCGGATGGTGCAGAATTCATCCAGGTTAGAGGCTGTGATGGAAAGGAATTTCAACCGGTCAAAGATGGTCCGGTCTTCATGCATCGCCTGGTCGAGTACGCGATAGTTGAACTTCAGCCAGCTGAGATCGCGGCTGATGTAGTTACTCTCATCGATCTGGTGTGCTACTTTATCGCTTGAAACTTGCGCCTCATTCATGTCATAAGATTGAAAAATAATCGGACATTCTTTTAACGATGCTAAAAGAAATTCTGCTGACCATGGCGGGGCGCCTTAAATATCTATCCGTGCGTACTTGGCATTTTTCTCAATGAATTCGCGACGTGGTGCAACTTCGTCGCCCATCAGCATGGAGAACAGGTGATCGGCTTCCGCAGCCGACTCTATGCTCACTTGTTTCAGTGAACGTTTTGCCGGATCCATGGTCGTTGTCCAGAGTTGTTCAGGATTCATTTCACCAAGACCTTTATACCGCTGCACGTTGACAGAATCTTCTTTGCCGCCCGATAGTTCACGGACAATCGCTTCCCGTTCATCTTCTGTCCAGCAGTACCGCTCCTCTTTGCCTTTCTTGACGAGGTATAGGGGTGGCAACGCAATGTAGACATAGCCGCTCTCGATCAGGTCTTTCATATACCTGAAAAAGAATGTCAGGATCAGCGTCCGGATATGGCTTCCATCCACATCGGCATCGGTCATAATGATAACCTTGTGGTAGCGAAGCTTGTTCATGTTCAAAGCCTTGTCATCCTCAGGGGTACCGAAGCTTACACCCAGCGCGGTGATCATATTCTTGATCTCCTCGTTCTCATAGATCTTGTGCTCCTGTGCCTTCTCTACATTGAGAATTTTTCCACGCAAGGGAAGGATGGCCTGAAAATTCCTGTCGCGGCCCTGTTTGGCTGACCCTCCTGCCGAGTCACCCTCGACAAGATAGAGTTCACAGATGCTCGGATCGGCGCTGGCGCAGTCGGCAAGCTTTCCCGGGAGGCCCGTTCCGGAAAGGACATTTTTACGCTGCACCATTTCGCGGGCCTTGCGGGCGGCTATACGGGCCTGTGCTGCCAGAATGACTTTGTTGACAATGAGTTTCGCCTCACGCGGGTGTTCCTCGAGATAGTACTGCAGTACTTCTCCAACAGCCTGATCGACGGCACCCATCGCCTCCGAATTACCGAGTTTGGTTTTCGTCTGTCCTTCAAACTGGGGTTCTGCTACCTTCACAGAGATAACCGCTGTAAGGCCTTCCCTGAAGTCATCACCATTGATGTCGATCTTTGCTTTCTCCAGCAAGCCGGACCGCTCCGCATAGGTTTTCAGGGTACGGGTCAGCGCCCTCCGGAAACCAGCCACGTGCGTACCCCCTTCGTGGGTATTGATATTATTGACATACGAGACGAGGTTCTCCGAAAAAGATGTATTATAGCTTAACGCAACCTGGATAGGAATCTCGCTTTTGTTATTCTCAATGTAAATGGGGGCTTGTATCAGTTTCTCGCGTGTCGCGTCGATGTAGTCAACAAACTCGCGTAAGCCGCCTTCGGAAAAGAATACATTGCTCCGCGGCTCTCCTGCCTCATCCTTCTCGCGGAGATCCTGAAGCGTTATTTTGATGAGGGGGTTGAGAAAAGATAGCTCCCTTAAGCGGGATGCCACGGTTTCGTAGTTGTATTCTGTTACCTGGAAGATTTGTTTGTCTGGTAAAAAGTGAACGGTTGTCCCTGTCCTACCTGATTCTCCTGTAACGCGGACCGAGTATTTGGGCTGGCCACGCTCATATTCCTGTTCGAACGACTTTCCTTCACGGAAAACGTTCACGTGCAACATCTCTGAAAGCGCATTTACGCAAGATACACCGACGCCGTGAAGACCACCCGAAACTTTGTACGTGTTCTTGTCGAATTTACCACCGGCGTGCAACACCGTCATGACGACCTCGAGGGCAGATCGCTTTTCTTTCTCATGCATATCCGTTGGGATACCACGACCATTATCGGCGACACTGATAGAATTATCCTCGTGAATGGTAACATTTATTTCATCGCAATAGCCGGCGAGTGCTTCATCGATCGAGTTGTCGACCACTTCCCAAACCAGGTGATGAAGACCCTTTACGCCGATATCTCCGATGTACATGGCAGGGCGCTTCCTGACCGCTTCTAATCCTTCTAAAACCTGAATATTTACTGCTGAATAATCAGCCGGAACTTTTGCTTTCTCTTCGCTCATCGTCAATTGTTGGAACCGTCAAAAATAAGTTTTTTTGACGCGTAGACCGCATTTTTTAAGGAAAAAAACAAAGTATTTTTAGTCATCTTCAGGTGCGGCCGAGTCGCCTTTGACTTTATCAACTAAATGTTTAGTTTTTAACATCAGTCAGTCGCCGATCTTCCCAAAATCACTCCCCCCTCGTCGTGATCAGTAATAAATTACTCACGCTGCCTCGCGCCTTATTTCGCCTGACCTGCTGGAAGTACGGTACGCGCCTGATAACCGGATCAACGTTATTCCCGATGACTTCGGAAATCTCCGTCTGCTGAAAGTTGTTCATCTGAACAACAACTTTCTGAAAGCTATTCCTTCCGACCCTGGCGGAAAGGGTGTGCACATGCTCATATTGGCATCCGGCCAATGATTGCAAGTGAGCAGATTCACTTCCTGCGCGCCTTCTCCTCTTCTGACAACAGCGTCGCTTTTGCCTGCTCCAGCGTCTTCCGGAATGATTCATCCACCGTCGGATAATCGATCTTCAGCGTTTCGAATTGTTCATAAATGGCCGTCGCGATCGCGAGCCTGGCGTACCATTTATCATCGGCGGGGATCACAAACCAGGGCGCGTATTTTGTGCTGGTCGCACTGATCGCTGCTTCATACGCTTTTTGATATGCGGACCAATGCGATCGTTCCTTCAGGTCGCCCATCGAAAACTTCCAGTTCTTTGTCGGGTCGTCGATGCGATCAAGAAAACGTTTCTTCTGTTCCTTTTTAGAAATGTGCAGGAAAAATTTGAGGATGACGGTTCCATTCTGGCTAAGATTTTTTTCATAACGATTAATCTGCCTGAATCGTCGGGCCCAGAATTTATCGTCAATGTCATCGACCGACCCCACGCCGGGAAGGTGTTCCTGCAAGACGTATTCCGGGTGAACCCTCGTGATCAGCACATTTTCATAATGCGACCGGTTATGAATGGCAATTTCACCCCTTGCAGGCATGGCAGCGTTGTGTCGCCAGAAATAATCGTGGTCGAGCTCGTGCGTCGTCGGCGTTTTGAAACTATGAACCTTTACACCCGTGGGATTAAGCCCCGAAAGAATATGCTTGATCGCACTGTCCTTTCCCGCCGCGTCCATCGCCTGGAGAATAATCAGCACACTGTATTGATTATGGACGTAAAGTTTATCCTGTATTTCCGCCAGGTGCTTGCGGCCCGCCTCCAGCAATTCCTCTGCCTGTAGCTTGTTCAGCATGGTGCCGGTATAATCCGTCTCGTAATGTTTGAGGTTAACCCTGGCGCCCGGTTTGACTTTCAGCTTTCTAAGCTGGATGCGTACTTCGTTGGATACCATAAATCTGGTGTGTGAGGCTGAAGCTATTCAAATTCGGTCAATCATCAAATCGAAAAACAGGAACCGGGTGAACCTGGCGCCGGATCGCCCGACCGTTATGAAAAAGCTTCGAAATCGATTGAAAGCGCGTGGTGTTTTCGTTAAATTTATTTTACCCACCTAAAAATGAATCGCCATGAAAAAGTCAATGCTAGTATTTGCCCTTTGCTTGCTTCAGGTGTACCAGGTGATGGCCCAACGGATCAATGACGTTGACGCCATAAAGGCTGCCATTGAGAGAGAAACGAATGCGTACTTTAACATCGATTACAAAACCTGGCTTGACAGCTGGCTTCACGCGCCGTATGCGTACTGGTCGTTTGTAGATTCATCGGGCATCAGCCAATACGAAGGCTGGGACGCAATCGAGATCGGTTTTACCGACTACTTCATTACATCGAAGCCGGTGGTTACGGAGATTGAAAGAAACTGGCAGGAGATTCGGGTCTATGGTAACGGTGCGTTCGCGCGCTTCAAACAACGTGTGATCACCAACGGCATGCCCGGTGCCGAACAGACAGAGATCCGGATCCTGGAAAAAGACAAAAAAAATGTATGGAAAATCGTGCTCGTCGGCGTGCTGAAACACAACGCTGAAATGGCGACGGTGAATCAGTACTGATAACTCCGCAGCATCACGAGTGTGCATGCCTCCAGCGTTTCAACACCCTTGTCAGCGGCGAGCTTTTCAAATTCGGTATTCTCAGTACCTGGATTAAAAATTATCCGCCGCGGTTTGAGACTGAGGATATAGTCATACCATTCGGGTTGTCGCTGCGGTCCGATGTAAAGCGTAACGGTATCGACATCCGAAACAGGAGGTTTCTCCCGCAGATCGAGAATGGGCGTGCCCAAAACCTCGCCCTTTTTTATACTCAGTGGAACAATTTCGTGGTTGTACTGCTGTAACATCCGGGCCGCGAGGTAGGCATATCGCGAGGGATTGTCCGTAGCGCCAATGATGACCGTTTTTTTGCTCATGTCTTTCGTTAATGATATACCTTACAAACAGCTTCAGCACAGCGTTCGCCATCCATTGCTGCCGACACAATCCCGCCCGCATATCCGGCGCCTTCACCGCAGGGAAACAAACCGCTTATCTGCGGATGCTCCAGGGTTGCAGCACCGCGCGGGATCCTGACCGGTGATGAGGTCCTGCTTTCAACACCGATGAGCTGGGCGTCATTGGTAAGATAACCCTTCATTTTGGTGCCAAAGTTCCGGAACCCCTCTTTTAATGCCTGTGCTATGGCTGGCGGTAGTATGGAAGTCATATCCGCCGATACTACACCCGGCTGGTATGAAGTTTCCAGCAGGGTGGAAGAGATCCTGTTTTCCACAAAGTCGACCAGTCGCTGTGCAGGCGCCGTTTGCGTTCCCCCGGCTGCCCTGCACGCGTCTTGTTCTACAGCCGCCTGAAAATACATGCCGGCTAACGGTCCATGATGAGCGTATGATTTAAAATCATTTTCATCTATGGCGACGACGATGCCGGAATTTGCAAACTTCGAAT
>DASPJC010000315.1:0-7623 GCA_035628815.1 Ohtaekwangia sp.
TTTACAAAACCTGACGTAGCGGAAGATGATCCACTCACACGAATAACCGACAACTTCGCCGCTGACCCCGTACACATCACTTATTTCAACACCAAGGCACCCGCGGACAGCACTATCCGAAGCTGTATTTTCTTTCTGAAGGAACCTTTTGATGTGGTTCTGGTTGATAGGAAAGGAAGGATCCGCGGAGAATACGACGCTGACGACAGGGACGAAATCGACCGGTTAATCACCGAGATCACCATTATTCTTAAAAAGTATTGATATGGAAGATGTGCTGGATGCTCCCAAAAAGGAAAGAGAGCCCTACCGAAAACTCATCATTGCTGTTTCCATCGTTATTCCAGTCGTCGTTGCTATACTGTTTGGTGTAAAGATCCCGGGTTATGATTTTTCCTTTCTGCCTCCCATTTATGCCACCATCAACGGTGTTACTGCTGTTTTGCTGGTGATTGCTGTTATCGCGGTGAAAAACGGGAAATTGAAACTGCACGAGAATCTCATGAAGACGTGCATCGGACTGTCAATCCTTTTTCTGGCCATGTACGTACTTTATCACATGACCAGCGACTCGACCCCGTACGGCGGACAGGGGAGTATTCGGTACATTTATTTCTTCATCCTGATAACGCACATCCTCTTGTCTATCGCCATTATTCCCCTGGTCCTCTTTACCTTTGTACGGGCATGGTCTGGTAATTTTGAAAGGCATCGCGCACTGGCGAAATATACCTTTCCCCTCTGGTTGTACGTGGCGGTGACGGGGGTGGTGGTATATTGGATGATCAGCCCGTATTATAAATGATTGAAGGGTTGAAGGGTTGAATAGTCGAATTAGGATAGCATTGAAAATAACCAAGTTCGATTTTTATAACGGGCGTAACGGCGCAAAATGTTACGCGCCAGAAGGAAAGAATGAATTAAGAACCGTAACGGCGAAAAATCTTACTTCGCCAGAACGACAGAATAAAAAACAGACCGTAAATTCAGGATATGAAGGGTTTAATTGTTTCTATAATCGGATTATTGTTAAGTCTGTGGACGGCGGGATCGGCGTCAGCGCAGTGTGCAATGTGCCGATCGACATTGGAGAATAATTTTTCCAATGGCGACCCTGGGATAGCGGCGGGTATTAACACCGGTATTCTCTACCTGCTGTGTATGCCTTACCTCGCCTTCTTTGTCATTGCCTATTTTTGGCGTAAATCAAGCAAGCATGCAAACAACGAGTTATCTGGGCGCACTATTGCAAGGTAAGTGTCCGCGTTGCCGCCAGGGAGATGTTTTCACCTTTCCCGTCGCGAAGGTGACAAAGTTTAACGTCATGAACGAAAAATGCCCCGTATGCGGAATCCGCCTGGAACCCGAGCCGGGTTTTTACCAGGGTGCCATGTTTGTCAGTTATGCGATAGCGGTCGCATTCATCGTAGCGGTCGGAGTAATCCTCTATGTGCTCTTTAACGACCCAAATGAATGGATCTACATCTCGGTATGCATTGCCGTGATCCTGCTGGTGGTTCCGTTGAATTACCGGTATTCCCGCATCTTATACCTTTATTGGTTTGGCGGCGATCGTTATAAACACACTGGCGTCTAAGCAGTAATTGCTTAACTTTATCGGTCTGCCAGATCGAATTTGAGATTAAAGATTTCCATACCAGTTGCCGGATGCGCAATATTTCTCCTGGCCGGAGTGCTATGCCTGCTTTGGTCAAAACGATCTGCTACGCCCCAGTCTTTCGCCAATCAGTTTTCGTCGCGGCTTGAACGCCAGCTCGGGTATGTCAATGAAGATGCCGGGCGACTCAAAGAAAGCATCGCCACTGGCGATTACAGGATTAGAAGCGAGTATCCCTACTTTGTCTACCGCGGCCAGCAGATCGTTTACTGGTCAGACAACGCCTTTGTGCCATCCTACGCATCCGTAGCCGATTCGTTCCGGTTGAGATTGTTGCGCGCGGGCAATAGTGACTACCTGGCGAAGCAGTTTGTGCTGAGCAACAATCATTCATTGGTCTTTATTATTCCGTTATACCGCAGGTTCAACATCACCAACGATTACCTGAGTGCCGAGTGGAACCGCGATATATTCCCGTCGGGAAACATCAGCATCCTGGAACCGACGGGCTCGATCGGCGTACCCGTGTGCGCGGAAGGTATTTGCCCTTTCAAGGTAAGTTTTGCCCGGCAGGATTTTCAACGACATAATATGGCCGGCATGCTGGCCGTCGTCTTTTTTGGCGTGGCGATACTATGCCTTGTAATCTTTTTCTATGGTTACTTCAAAAAGTTCCGGTACCCCGAGGTCGGACTGTTCTTGCTATACCTCTTGTTGCTGGGCCTGCGATACCTTATGGTGGGACTTAATTTTCCTTCCGCTGTAATCGCTACCGATCTGTTCAATCCGCAGATCTTTGCATCGTCTGCACTGAATGCATCTTTGGGGGATCTGATCCTGAACGAACTGGCGGTGCTGGTGCTGTGTATTTTTCTTTTCAATAATTATCATCATTTCAGGATCGGGAGGTTTCATCGCGGCAGGACCGCAGGAGGGATGTTGCGCGTGCTTTTCGGTGTAGGAATTTTCCTGGCCTTCCTCTATCCCTTTGTGATGATCCAGACGTTGTTTAACAATTCGTCCATCACGCTTGACATATCGCAGTCGCTTCAGTTCGATGCAACGCGGCTTATCGCGATTGGCGCCGTGCTGCTGGCTGGCATTTGTTCATTCCTTTTTGCGCACCCTTTGATCCGATTGCTGATCGGCTACGCAAGACCCTGGCAGGTGATCTTAACTTTTATTGCTGCCGCGATCATCTTTGTTGCGATCAATGAGATATCAGGCCAGCGCTACACATCGTCGCTGATTCTGGCAATCCTTTACTTTTTCCTGGTGTACGGCACGAGGCTATACTCGAGCCTGATGCGGCTGGGGTTCTCCATGTTTGCGTATCTCTTCATCGCCATCTTTTTCCTGTCGGCCAACGGGGCCTATGGCATCTATCATTTCAGCCGTGAGGAAAAGATCAGCAACCAGTTCAGGTTTGCAGGCAATTTCCTGGTGGACCGCGACGACTTTGCCGAATACCTCCTGCAGGAAACCGCGAACAAGATCGCCAACGATGTTTTTATACAGACCCGCCTTTTTAGCCCGTTTTTGAACCGCGATGCGATCCGGCAAAAAATCAGGCAGGTCTTCCTGCCCGGGTACTTTAATAAATACGACGTAGAAATATATCTCTTCAACGCTTCAGGGGAACCGTTGAATAACCGGAATAACACGACCTTTCCACAGCTCATCAGCGCGTTCGACAAGGATGCCTATGAGACCAAATACGAAGGCGTGCGTTTCATTAACAGTCCCGCGGGAATTGTCACCCAGCAGTATTTGGTAAAAGTCCCGGTCAAAAGAATGGGCGTTTCCTCGGGTTACGTCGTACTCACACTGGGCCTGAAACGCGTCATCCCGGAAAGTGTGTACCCGGAATTACTGGTGGACAATCGCTTTCAGCAGATATACCGGACACAGGACCTCAGTTACGCGGTGTTCTCGCGCGAGGGAATACTTTACAGCTCCGGCGATTTTAACTATGATCAGCAGTTCCAGCGGACGTGGCTCGGTAACCCGGAAATGCATACCGAGGGTTTTGCCGCTGCAGGATTCGATCACATTGCGCAGGAAGATGAGAACGGACGCGTCGCAGTCGTGTCGTCGCCCCAGCCGTCGCGGACCTTTATGCTGGGAAATTTTTCCTTCCTGATGGTTCTGGGCCTGGCGATCATCCTGTTCTTCATTCTTAGCCAGGGTATCCTCAACTACCTGCGTGGCGATAAATTGTATTTTTCCGCCAGGATACAACTGATCCTGAACCTGGCCTTTTTTCTTCCGCTGATCATTGTCAGCATCAGTACACTGGGTTTGACCAACCGGTTTTCACAGGGACAGATGCGCGAAGAGTATTCGGACAAGGCACGCACCGTCGGCGATCAGTTGTCAGTACAATTGAGCGAATACCTGAGGGGGTCGGATGAGAACGCGTTAAGCTTTGAGAACCACCTGACAGACCTCGCCCACCTGACAAACCTCGATGCCAATGTCTACAATGGGCAGGGTCTGCTTATGGCGACGAGCCAGCCTTTGATTTTTGAAAACAGTTTGATCTCCAGCTACATCAACGCCTCGGCCTTGCGCAAGATCCGCCGGGGTGAAAGCGCTTTTATCGAGACTGAACAGGTGGGGAAACTATCGTATTTCGTTGCCTACGCGCCCCTTAAAATGCCGTCAACAGGAGAACTCATCGGGATGGTTGGCATACCTTTCTTTAGCTCCGGTATCTCCCTTGAGACTGCCCAGATCAACATCTTCATCAACATCCTGAACATCTTTACACTGATCTTCATCGCGCTGGTGATACTGTCTTATTTTGTGTCGCAATGGCTGACCTTCCCGCTTACATTTATCACACAATCGCTGCGCAAGACTTCACTTACCCGCGTCAATCAGCCGCTGGTTTGGAAGTCAGATGACGAGATCGGTCTCATGGTACGGGAGTACAATCAAATGCTTTACAAACTTGGTGAAAGCAAGGCGGAACTGGAGCAGACGCAACGCGAACGGGCGTGGCGCGAGATCGCACAGCAGGTGGCGCATGAAATAAAAAATCCGCTGACCCCCATGAAGCTTACGCTGCAGCAGATTGAACGCGCGCTGCAGACAGGTACGAACGCTGTTGAGAAAACCGGCAAGGCAGTAGGTTCACTGCTGGCACAGGTGGATACCCTTAACGAGATCGCCTCTTCTTTCAGCAGTTTTGCGAAAATGCCCGAGCCGGTTATTCAACGCGTTGAGTTGGTGTCCCTGCTGCGGCGGATTGTCGACCTTCACAGCCAGTCGGCGGACCTGACGTTTTTCTCTCCCGTGAAGGAACTCTACGTCATGGGTGATGAGCAGCTTTTAGGAAGGACATTTTCAAATTTTATATTAAATGCAGTCCAGGCTTCCGTGCCCGGGCGCACCACCGATGTTCGCATCAGCCTTGAAACCGACGCACAGAATGCACGCCTGGCGTTCGAGGACAACGGTAAGGGTATCGAACCTGAAATCGCCGAACGGATCTTCATTCCGCATTTCACCACAAAAAAATCCGGGTCGGGGCTGGGACTGGCCATTGCCAAACAGGCTATCGAGCACATGAAAGGCCGGATCTGGTTTGAAACAAAGTTGGGCAAGGGTACGACCTTCTTCATCGCTTTACCGCTGGCCTGAAAAAAAAGCACGGTGGCGCTGTAACCTCCTCAGTATTTTCTGGTATATGAAGCAACCCTTTCCCGTAGCGGTAGTCTATGGAATATAAATACTGAGCCATGGTAAAGAATTATCTTCTCATCGCCGTTCGCAACCTGTTTCGCAACAAGCTGTTTTCCACTGTTAATATTCTTGGGCTCGCCTTCGGTATGTGCAGTGCCCTGCTCATTTTCCTTTGGGTGAATGACGAGTTAAGCGTTGACCGGTTTCATGCCAATGTTGATCAGCTTTACCGTGTCATGGAGAATCAGCAGTACACGGATGGAAAGCTGTTTACCTTCAGCTCAACGCCGGGCCCAATGGCGCCCTACATCAAGGAGAAGTATCCGGAGATTGAGCGCGCTGCACGGATGACCTGGAGTACGACCAACCTGTTTCAATATGGTGATGCATCATTTTATGAAGAAGGGTTTTACGTGGACCAGGACTTTATTGAGATGTTCAGTTTTCCCTTTCTTGCGGGCGATATCCGAACAGCGTTGAAAGACAAATCGTCGATTGTGATCAGCGAAAGCATGGCCCGGAAATATTTCGGAGACGAATCCGCTATTGGCAAGGTATTCCAGGTTAATGCAAAGTCGTCGTACACGGTTACGGGTGTTGTTGAGACCGTTCCTAAAAACTCTTCGATCCGCTTCGAATATCTTTTGCCATTCCATGTTTTTTATGATGAGAACCTCAGCTGGATGGGGGTATGGGATAATAATAACATCCGCACCTACCTGCAGTTGAAGAAGGGAACCAATGTCGGCGACTTCAATGCCAAACTAAAACATGAAGTACGCGGGCATGTGGAGAAAACGAACGTGGAATTATTCGTTCAGCCGTTCGGAGACGCTTATCTCTATGGGGATTTTGAAAATGGAAAGCTCGCCGGTGGCAGAATTGAGTATGTAAAGATCTTTTTTGTCGTGGCAATATTCGTCCTCGTGATCGCCTGCATTAATTTCATGAATCTTTCCACAGCACAGGCGACTAAAAGAGCCAAGGAGGTGGGATTGCGAAAAGTCATCGGCGCGGTGCCGCGGCAACTTTTCGGGCAGTTTATGGGCGAGTCGTTTCTGATGGTGGTTTTCTCATCGGCTATTGCCATGCTGCTGGCTTTTCTGCTCATTCCGCTGTTTAATGAATTGTCCGGGAAGGAATTGTCGCTCAACCTCCTGGATTACAGGATCGTATTGACCTTTATACTGATCGTGGTGTTTACCGCGTTTGTCGCCGGTAGTTATCCTGCCTTCTTTATTTCGGAATTCAAGCCGGTTCAGGTGCTCAAGGGGCAGTTGAAAAGCGGTTCCGGCGCGGCGACCTTCAGAAAAATACTCGTTGTGTTTCAGTTTTCGTTGTCGATCATTCTGATCATCAGCACCACCGTTGTATTCCGGCAGATGGATTTTATGACAAACCGCGATATCGGGTTCGACCGGCAGGGACTTTTCTCGGCCTGGATGGATGGCGACATTCCGAAGAACTTTGAAACATTCCGAACACGCCTGTTATCCGAACCGGGTATCGAAAGCGTAACGGCCTCGAGCCAGTTGCCCATCGGCGTCGGCAACTCGACGTCAGGGCTGGACTGGGAAGGAAAAAATCCTGACGACAGAATCCTCTTCTCAAATATCAATGTCGATTATGATTTTATCCAGACCATGAAAATGCAGATGGCTGAAGGCCGCCCCTTCGACAGGGCGCAGATTACCGATAGCAGTAATTACATTGTCAATGAAAAGGCTGCCGAAAAATTCGGCTTCAAGGGCGGTACTGCCGGGCAGGAACTCACCATGTGGGATGAGAAAGGAAAGATCATTGGTGTCGTGAAGGACTTTAATTTTGGTTCGTTGCACAGTCCGATTGAACCACTGATCATGCGGGTGGACCCGCAGTGGATGAATTGTCTGCTGGTAAGGGCAAAGCCGAACGAAACCGAAGCGGCGATCCGTTCGGTGGAAAAGCTATGGAAGGAGTATGCACCCGGCTATCCGTTCAAGTATTCTTTCCTGAACCAGGACTGGGAAGAATTTTACAAAACCGAAGCGCAGCGGGGGAAACTTTTCAATACGCTGGCGTTGCTCTCGATCTTTATTTCCTGTCTGGGGTTATTTGGCCTGTCCGCCTTTGCAGCAGAACGCAGAACGAAAGAACTGGGCATCCGGAAGGCACTGGGAGCGTCGGTCCCGGGACTGGTAGGTCTGATGGGAAAAGAATTCGCGATCCTTGTGCTGGCCGCCGCCCTTGTGGGATGCCCATTAGGCTGGTACTGGATGACCAGCTGGCTGGACACGTACGCCTACCACATTGATGTAGGTATTGTGACGGTGATC
>DASPJC010000316.1:0-3652 GCA_035628815.1 Ohtaekwangia sp.
ACCGGGTTGTACCTATGCAACAGGTATCGCGCGGGCGGAGAAACTTCTGGGGCCGTGGGAAAAGTATCCCGGCAACCCCGTGATGACGAACAACGATGAATGGAAATGCCCCGGTCACGGAACGCCTGTCGAGAAGGAAGGCCGGCACTATTTCATGTTGCACGCCTACGATCGGGAGGATGGCGTGTTTGCGGGACGCCAGGGTGTCCTTCAGGAATTTACGTTCACGGATGACGGATGGATTACTTTTAAGGAAGAACAAATCGCAGATGCTGCCATACCAGAAAACGTCCGGGAGGATTTTTCATCAGGCGTCCTTGGACCGGACTGGCAATGGTCGGTGTTCACGCCTGTGAACTATCGCGTCAAGGGACAGCTCTCACTGGATGCGCGTACAGGAACGGCAGGCGCGTTCCTGGGTCATAAAACTTTAACGGGCGACTATCAGGCGGAAATCACGTACCTCCCGAAAATGTCCACGGCATCAGGCGGGTTTGGATTGATCGGAGACGAACAGAATTTTATCATCGCAAGGATCGATAGAAATAAACTTTCGCTGGTCAGAATGGAGAAAGGAAAAGAAATAATTTTGAAGGAACAACCACTGAAAGGTACGGAACCCATTCGCCTACGGGTTGATGTGCAGCAAGGTAAAAACATCAACTTTCAGTACAAGGCCGGCAAGGGTTCGTTTGTTACATTAAATCCACAGCCGCTGAACGGAGAACTTCTTCCTCCATGGGATCGTGCCATTCGTATTTGTGTAATGGCCAAAGGTACCACGACCCAGAAAGCCGAGTACGATGACTTTGTGCTGATTAATAAGTAATCGCCGTGCGCAACTTTGCGGTGAAACTAGATCTCTTCTATCTGCCGGATCATCTGGCTGGTAAATCCCCATTCGTTGTCATACCACGCCATCACTTTCACGAGGTCACCATCAACAACCCGCGTCATCTTCAGATCGACAATGGCGGCAAAGGTTGTTTTTTGGATGTCCGATGAAACCAGGGGCTCGTCTGATGTGGCGAGGACCCGTTTGTACCGGTCTGTTTTTGATTCGTCCGTGAGGATGCTGTTGATCTCCTCGGGCGTAGTAACCTTTGCAGTAACGAGCGTGATGTCGGAAATGGATCCTACAGGTACCGGCGTTCGTATCGAAATGCCGTCGAATCGGCCTTCCAGCTGTGGCAGCGCTTTGACTGTTGCAATGGCGGCACCGGTTGATGAAGGCACCAGGTTCAGGGCGGCGGCGCGTCCCATGCGAAGGTCTTTTTTTGAAGGTGCATCGACAAGCGTCTGGGAAGCGGTGTAGGCATGCACGGTGCTGAGGATCGCTTTTTTAACGCCTATTCTTCTTTCAATAATTTCAATAATGGGTCCGACGTTGTTCGTCGTGCAGCTGGCGCAGGAGAAAACGGCAGTCTTTCCATCCGCGGTATTGACGCCGTGAATCACGGTAGGCATATCCTTGCTTTTCGTCGGGCCGGAGATAACGACATTTTTAGCACCTGCGGAAAGATGTTTTTCTGCATCTTCCTTTTTCGTAAAAAAACCAGTGCTTTCTATAACGATGTCGATGCCCATGTTCTTCCACGGAAGGTTCAGTGGATCCTTTTCAGAAAGGAACGGTATAGTTTTGTCCGCCACCTGTATGGCGTTTCCAACGACACGAACGTCGCGTTCATAGATGCCGTAGACGCTGTCATACCTGAGCAGGTATGCAGCATTTTCTATTGTCATCAGGTCGTTGACCGCGACTACTTCGAGGCCCGGTGTATCCATGATAATTTTCAGCGAAGCCCTTCCAATGCGGCCGAAGCCGTTGATTGCTATTTTTTTCATGTGTTTGGTCGTTCTTATGACTGTTTCTTTTCAGCTATAGTCAACCGGTAAACATTACTTCTTCAAAGTATGTTCCGGGATGCTTTCAGTACATCCGCCTGGTTATGCTCTTCGCCTTTCGCAACATACATCAATGTGACGGTCGGGTGTTCGCTGGTGCTTCGGAAGTGCCGGCACGTCGGTAAATTTTTATTCCTTTTTCTATGCTGCGCTGAATTTTTTTTTAATGATTAAGAAATCGCCTTATTTAATATCACCACTAAGCCCCCAGGCCCAACTCCAAGTAAGGTGTTTAATCCTTGTATTTAAAAAAATCCTAATCCCCAATGCCTAGCCGCTAGCTCCTCTTTTTAAAATGATTAAAGAAATCGTCTCATTTAATATCTACTAAGGCCCAAGCCCCAACACCAAGCAGGGTGTTTAATCCTTGTATCTTAAAAAAATCATCCCCAAGGCCCAAGCCACAGGGCCAGTAAGACGGCTGCAATTCGTCAATTTCTGCCAATGCCTAATGCAAGACCTTTACGCAAGCAGCATATGTATATGTTGAATGCCATCTTCAAGGTAAAGATCACCGCAGGCCCGGAAGCCAAAGCTTTCATAAAATGATTTTAGGTAAACCTGCGCACCAATCTTAATGGGATGAGGTCCGTGGAGAAAATGAATTGTCTCGATAGCGATGCGCATCAGTTCGCCACCGTTTCCCAGGCCTCGGTACCCGGGATGTGTCACGACCCGACCGATCGAGAGTTCAGCATACATCAAGCCCTGTGGTAACAATCGCGCGCAGGCGATGACGGTATTGTTTTTTATTTTGAACAGGTGATGACATCCCGGGTCGATCCTGTCGGTTTCCTTGAAAATACATTGTTGCTCCACCACGAAAACAAGATTCCTCAGGTCGAGGATATCATAAAGTTCCAGTGGTGTCAGGTCGTTGAATTTCTTCAGTGTCCAGTCCGGGGTCATGGCGATGCGACTTATCGTGTTTGAAGATCAGAAATAATTCAGGATATATCCCGCCAACGCTCCGCCCAATATAACAAAAGCCGTGTTCATGTTCCTGAACGAAAAAGTTATTACAAATCCGCTGATCGCAATGACGATGGTTCGCCAGTCCAGGAACGTTTCCTTCCCCATCTGTATAGCGACAGTCAGGATGAGCGCAATGGCTGCGATATTTACGGTGTCAAGAAATGCTGCCATCACCGCTGACTTTCTCAGTCTCGGGATCAGCGGATTGAGGAGTCCTACGAAAAAAAAGGAGGGAAGGAATATCCCTGCCGTTGCCGCCAGCGCGCCCTGCCAGCCGCCCATTTGCCAGCCAATAAAAGTCGCGGAGGAGAAGACCGGACCGGGTGTGAATTGCCCTACGGCGATTGCGTCAATCAGTATTTGCCGGGAAAGCAGGTTCGTGCTCACCAGTTCAGCATCCAGGAAAGCGAAGAGTACATAGCCGCTGCCATAAAGGATGGAACCCACTTTCAAAAATATCCAGAATATTTTGGTGGTGGAAGCAGTCTCCGCGAAAGGAAGCGGAGGTAGCAGAACAAATGGCAGGACGGTTTGTAGTGTGGCGTTCCGTTGTGTTATCAGGTGAATGACGATACCGAGTATTCCAGCGCCGAACAGCACAGCGATCTCATTCACGCCGGCAAGCGCCAAAATAAAACTGAGTACACCGATCAGTCCCAACGCGTTCGATTTCCATGCTTTTCGTCCCAGGGTAATAACCAGTGAAAAAATGATCGCAAGAATGGCGGGCTTGATACCATACACAAATGGACGGACTTCGGGAAGCGCCCCG
>DASPJC010000317.1:0-14235 GCA_035628815.1 Ohtaekwangia sp.
ATCGCAATATCCTGTGCCGTACCAGTACGAGATCTATCGCGCCGTGGGCTTCGCCGGCGACAGCAGTTTGACAAGGGCCGGACTTGTTACCGATACGACCTTTCTTGACGAGCATATCAATACACTTGAAATTGCGTATAACTACCGCGTTGTTTTATACGCAATACCCACTGGCCACGATGAATTCGTTCCTGTAGACACCTCGGCGGCAGCTTCTTCCGAGTGGTTGAGTGCAGTCCCGGGCGCAAATGAGATCAGCCTGGCGTGGCGGGACAGCGTACCCTGGGCGACCGTTGTTCCCGGGAGACCGTATCACCTGATTTACCGCGGCACCGGTACCCAGTCGCAGGAAGAAATGGTACTTCTCGACAGCGTAAATGTGGCGGAAGAAGGTTTCAATTACACCGATCGTAATCTGGCAGCGGACGTCTTCTATTTTTACCGCGTTAAAGTGCGGGGAACCTATGGCAATCCGCTGATCCGCCTTCAGGAAAATTTCTCGCAGGTCGCGGCGGTCTATCCTGTGAACGATCTCAAACCCTGTCCGCCTGTCGCTTCCGTTGTGCCGGTAGATTGCCAATCATTCTCCCATGCCAACAGTTGCGACCAGCAAAGCTTTGAAAATACAGTCTTCTGGCGCGCGGACCGGTCTGCCGGATGCAGGATCGATATCAGGAACTACAATCTCTACGCAGCGACATCGATGTCCGGGGAATTCGAACTTGTAGCTTCCGGTATTTCAGATACGTTATATATTGAAAAGCAATTACCATCGTTCGCCAAGTGCTACCGGGTAACCGCCGTTGATCGTTCAGGGCAGGAGAGTCCCATGAGCGCGTTGGTATGCAGCGATAACTGCCCCTATTTTGAGTTGCCGAATGTCTTTACACCGAACGGCGATGGATGCAATGACCTGTTCACGCCATACCATGATGCAGAGACCCCCGGAGAAACGCGCTGCAACACGGTAGACATGACACGATGTCCAAGGTTCGTCAGCGCAGTCAGGTTGCGGGTTTACAACCGCTGGGGCCGGGAAGTGTACACCTTCAATTCGACCGGTAGCAATGCGGTCTACATCGATTGGGACGGCCGTGATACAGACAATTCCGAACTTGAAAGCGGTATCTATTTTTACCAGGCCGACGTAACCTTTGATGCATTCGATCCAGCCTTGAAACGAAAGAAGTATAAGGGTTGGGTACATCTGATGCGGTGATGTCCCGCTGTCAAACCTTCCAAAGATTGCTTACTCACCATCGCTCAGTTCCGAAGATAATGCCTTAAGTTCTTCAAGCTCGTTGAGATCATTCCTGAAATCCTTTCCATGACGTTCTTTAAAGGCGCCGAGTTTATGAGCGATCCAGAGCATCAGCGCGGCAATGGCGATGGGAATGAGGCGCTCACCCAGCGCAGGCCACAGCCCCATTCGTTCGATGCCACGGGGAAGAAACGACAGCGGGAACAGCACGACCTGTGAGAATAAAAATATGATAATAATGTAGCGGATGAATTGCCGGGGCTTTTCATAGATGGCGATGATCTTTTTCAGCGACACATCGAGGTTATTGTGGCTGATTGTGATGTTCCTTAAGCCCATAAATGACCGGACCATGGAAATAATCAGGATGGCAAGACAGGCGCAATAAATGACCGTAGGTACATACTGGAGGGTCAGGTCGTAATCAAAAGGATTGCCCAGCAAAATGGCGAAGCCAAAAGAAAGGCAGACGGCCATCCACAGGAAACCGATAAGGTATCGCTGTTTGACCCTGGCAAAGCGGGCGCCGGATCTTTCACTGATCATACTGATGATAATCTTTTCATTAATCGCTTGCGTCGATTGGAGCTTGCGGTCGTAAGCTTTCCAGGCAATTTTTAGTTCATCGATGTTCATTGTTATCGGCTTTAATAATTTTCTCAAGTTTGCTTTTGGTGCGGTTTAATTTTACACCTACATTGGATTGCGTGATCCCCATGATCTCGCTGATCTCACGGTAACTTTTTTCTTCGAGGTAGAGCATGACGAGTGCTTTTTCTATTTTTGTCAGTTGCTGGATAGCACTTTCCAGCATTGCTGACCGCGCGTGTTCGTCGGCGTCCGTCATATCCGGAATTTCCAACGCAGCCATTGACAGGGACTGGCTTTCAGGCTTCTTCTTTGCCCGTCTGAAGCTTGAGATCGCAGTGTTCAGCGCCACGCGATACATCCACGTTGAGATCATGGACTCCTGCCTGAACGCAGGAAACGACTTCCAGAGTTGTAGTACGATCTCCTGGAAAAGGTCTTCCTTGTAGTCCTTTTCATGTCCGTACAGGTTGCAGACTTTGTAAATGATTCCGCGGTGCGTGTTGATCATCGCGATAAAATCCTTTTCCATTGATGTTATTTGGCCCGTAAGTCGCATGCGTCGCGGAAAACTTACAAGGACGCTAAATTTTCGGCATTTTTTGCGGGCACATTTCCGTGTGTTCCGTCCCCACACCTTGCAAAGCGCGTTTCCAATACAACGCCCGGCGATTTTACCTTGTTTGATGATGCAGAAATCCCTAAATCATTTTCCGGTTCAGGATAATAACCCATCGTGGAACAGCTCAGCTTGTTTCGAATATGAAGAATTACAAGAAAAGCTTTCGTACTGTCCTTCGTCACTGCTATCCAGAGGAGGCGGGGTCTTTACTGTCGTTGATCAACCATCGCTTCGCGGAGATTTCCGATGATGTGCGTTTTGCCAGAATGTCAAACAATCCGATGGATCGCCGGATGGATGCAGCCGGATACTTCCTGGCCATGATGATGGTACTGGACAAGGAAGGCGCCAGCTTCGAGCGGATCCGTGAGATCAGTCTTCAGGTGGCCCATCATTATGTGCGCCCGCGCAACAGCATCGAGGCATGGTTCAAGCGGCTTCCCGTTAAACTGATGGGAAACCCTTTCATGAATATCTTTCTTAAAAAACTTGACAGGAGAATAGGCCAGAAAGCATATTCCGAAGGGTTCGTTGCACGTATCATCACAGATCCCCAGGACACGTATGGTCTGGGTTACGGTGTCGATATTCTCGAGTGTGGTATTTGCAAACTTTATGCGAAGTACGATTATAAAAAATTTGCCACGATCCTCTGCGAGGTTGATCACATCACGTCGGCGCTTGCAGGTTTACAAATCATCCGGTCAGGAACGATCGCTCACGGCGCTGTGAAATGCGATTTCCGTTATAAGAAGCTTTCCCAATAACGGCGCATGCGTAAACATTGCAGCCTGTTGACCGATCACAAGAGATGATATTTCAGGATGATGTTTGAAATGACCGTGGTGGCATCCGACGTGCTGTAATTCTCATTTACCGATCGCACGTATTCGACCGCCTTTTCAATCTCTTCGGTGGTCCAGTGAGCAGGGTCGCCATCCTGGTCGGATTCCCGGATGAGCTCCTTGATAAATATCTCACCACCCAGATTCCGGATCAAAAGGATCAATTGATTGATTAGTTCGTGCTCCATCATCCTGGAACGTAAAAAACAGTGCCAGATTGTATGCGCTAAATTCCGTCAGCACCGCCTTTGGTACCGAGCCGCCCGCCCTGTATAACACAGTCAGACATGAACGTCCGTCGTTAACCGGAAGGCAGGGTCATTCGTGTCAGCATACCGAGCGGAAATAAATTCAAAACGTATGACCAGTGGTCACACCATCGCTTTCTGCGTTGCCTTTTCGACAGGAACATTTTCTTTTTTCTTACCGATGATCAGGCGTATACCGGTATCGTAGCTGAAGTAGCTGTAGGTCCAGTTGATCAGCACGATCAGGCGGTTCCTGAATCCGATGATGGAAAACAGATGCACGAACATCCAGATCATCCAGGCGAGAAAACCCTGCGTTTTTAAATCCTTTCCGAAGACCTTGACATCTGCCACGGCCCGGTTCCTGCCGATCGTTGCCATCGACCCGCTGTCGCGGTAGATAAAAGGTTTTAAGGGCTTTCCTCTCATCATATTTTTGATGTTTGAGCCCAGGCGCTTCCCTTGCTGGATGGCGGGCTGTGCCAGCATCGGATGTCCTTCCGGAAAATCAGCCGTCGACATGGCAGCGATATCACCGATGGCGAAGATATTATCGTAGCCTTCTACGCGATTGAAGACGTCTACCTTGAGCCGGTTTCCCCGCGTGATGGCGGTTTCGGCCAGGCCCTTGATCGGGGCTGCGGTGACGCCGGCGGCCCAGATAAGGGTTCGGCTGCAGAGCCTTTCACCGGTATCGAGTGTAACAATGTAACCATCGTAAGAACGCACGCGACAGTTCAGCCATACTTTTACACCGATCCGCTGGAGGAAGTCCAGGGCTTTCCGCGAAGCCTGTGGCGACATACCCTTTAACAATTCACCGCCGCTCTGCACCAGGTGAATATCCATGTTCACAAAGTCAAGTTCCTTGTAGTCCTTCGGGAACACATGTTTACGCAGTTCACCCAGTGCACCCGCAATCTCCACGCCGGTGGGTCCACCGCCGACGATGACGAAATCCATGAGACTGTTCAGCTGTTCGTCGTCATCAATTTGCAACGCCTTTTCGAAATTACTGAGGATGGTATTCCTGAGTGCGAGCGCATCATCAATACTTTTGATGGGGATGGCCTTGCGCTGGATCTCAGCGTTGCCGTGATAATTTGTAATGGCACCGGTTGCAATCACCAAATAATCGTATTGCAAAAGACCAATCGACGTTTCAACGACCCTGGCCTGTGTGTCCACGGACTGTACTTCGGCCATCCGGAAGTAAAAGTTGTCCTGCCCTTCAAATATCTTACGGTATGGATAAATAATCGAAGAAGGTTCGATGCCCGTGGTGGCCACCTGGTAGAGGAGGGGTTGGAACGTGTGAAAGTTCTGTTTATCGACGAGTACCACCTGCAGGTCTGCGGCACAGAGGCATTTCGCCAGTTCGAGTCCGGCGAATCCGCCACCAGCGATCACTATTCGTTTTTTATCAGACTGCGCGATCCGTGTTTGTTGCAACATGTTTGCGGAGATAAAATAAAGATGCCACAGAAATATGGTGCTGCTGACCGGTAAGTTATCCCTGCAACTTTCCATAAATTGGCAATCCACGCAACAACAATATGAATACACGAAGTATAGGTTTTGTAGGGCTGGGGAATCTCGGCCGACCCATCGCGATGAACCTTCTGAAAGCAGGTTATAAAGTCCGTGTTTTCAACCGCACGCGGGAAAAACTTTCGACCATCGTCGCTGCGGGCGCCGAAGCAGTTCAACGTGCACATGAAACCGCAGAAAAAGGCGGAATTGTAATCACCCTGGTCGCGGATGATGAGGCTGTCAAGACCATTGCCAGTGATGATTTCGCCGCTGCATTGGGGCCTGGTGGTATACACGTTTCCATGAGCACGATCTCGCCACACGCCGCGCGCGACCTGGCTATGCACCACAAAAAATTCGGGGCTACGTATATGGCCGCGCCGGTGTTTGCGCGACCAGAGGCGGCGGCTGCAAAAGCAGGGATCGTTTGTGTGTCCGGAGGAAGTGCTGCGGAGAGACAACTGATCAACGGGATTTTAACGGATGGCGTGGCCAAACAGGTTGTCGATTTCGGTGATGAACCCGGCGCTGCCCATGTCGTGAAACTTGTTGGAAATTTTATGCTTGCGGCGTCTATCGAAATGATGGCCGAAGCGTTCGTGCTGGCTGAGAAAAACGGACTTAGCGCGCAGGGTGTTTATGAGATGTTTACGAGCACGATATTCTCCCTTCCTGTCTTTCAGAATTATGGAAAGCTTGTCGTTCAGCGCAGCTTCGAACCCGCTTCATTCAGGTTGGCGCTGGGCCTGAAAGACATCAACCTGGTACTGGACGCGGCGCATAAGACCAAAACGCCCATGCCTCTGGCCGATCTTCTTCAGGAGCGACTGCAGAAAAGCATGGGGTGTGGAGAGGGTCACTTAGACTGGTCGGCGTTTTCAAAACGCGCCGCCGAAGATGCCGGTCTTGGCACGTGATCTAGAGCGCCGATATATTTCTTTCAAGCGGTTCCGGTGAAGCGACCAACATACAGGCGCTGCGGAATTCCTTTTCAATCGCATGTCCAAAGGAATGAATCACCTTTTTGCCTTTGAATGTGTCCGGCAAGGTAGTCTCACGAAAAATGTCGGCCCATCCGGCGACAACAAAATCACGTTTTTCAAGCAGGTAAAGAAAGATCTCGTCTGCGCATACTTCAAAACTGCCGAGGTCTTTCCGCCGTTCCGCCGCGATACCCAGCAGATTCGAGATAATCGCATCCACAAGATCGGGCGTTAAGGCCGGCTGAAGGTACCGGACTGTTTCAGGCCGGCACAAGGCTGCAAACGAAAGGTCAATCTGGTTCCTGATAAAATCCGTTATCGCTTCTCGCGTATTCCCGGCCATGGGAAACAGCCGTTCATTTTTGGTGTCAATGAAAATCGTGGAAATCATGGGGTGCTTCCGTTTATACAAATTTTCTTCTTCGAGAAGACGATTCCTAGCACCCGATCGCACATAATTGTCATTCCGTCGACCGATCTGATCCCGCTACCGGATTTCTGAGGTGGTATTTCTAAGGTCGGCCGCATGGCGACAAACTTACACGGCCACGCACAGCAACCACAGACTTGAATTTGAAACGTTCGAACCTTAAACCTTGATATGTAACCTGTAACCCCTCGGTTCAGGACAGACCAGTCAACTGTGTATCCAAAATCTGTCTATCTTGGACCGCCTAAAAACAAACTTCATGCGTTATATTATTCTGCTTTCTTTTCTCACCGCGTTCACTTCATCTTATGCCCAACGCGCCTATAATATCCAGTCCCCGGATGGTAAGATAAGGATTAACATAGCGCTGGGCGATACGCTGACCTATAGCGTCCGGCACGAGGATGACGTCGTCCTTGCACCTTCTGCTATTGCCATGGCCATCAGCGGGTCTCCGGCGTTTGGCGTCAACCCCCAGGTCAGGAATGCAAAACGCCAGACCATCAGCCAGGTAATTGATGCCCCGAACTATAAGCGCTTAAGGATTGAAGATCACTACAATGAACTGGTACTTACCTTCAGGGGCGACTATCGCGTTATCTTCCGCGCGTATAACGATGGCGTTGCGTACCGGTTCGTGAGCGATAAAAAATCAGATTTTACCGTGCTGTCGGAAGCGGCAGCGTTTAATTTCGCGGCGGATCATCAGGCGTACATTCCCTATGTGAATACAAAGCCGGGGGCTTCCTATGAAGAACAATTTTTCAACTCTTTTGAGAATACGTATACCCACGGACCATTGTCCGCGATGGACGCGCGCCGACTGGCTTTTCTTCCAGTCGTCGTGGAAGTGACGAACGGCAAAAAGGTATGCATTACAGAAGCCGACCTGGAGGAATATCCCGGCATGTACCTGGTAAACCGGAATGGCCGCAACAGTCTGACAGGCGTGTTTGCCCCATTTCCCAGGAAAGAAGTACAAGGCGGCCACAATGAACTGCAG
Organism: Ohtaekwangia sp.; assembly: GCA_035628815.1. Classification (GTDB taxonomy): domain Bacteria; phylum Bacteroidota; class Bacteroidia; order Cytophagales; family Cyclobacteriaceae; genus Ohtaekwangia. The sequence goes on from DASPJC010000317.1 coordinate 7,514, forward strand.
GGCTTGATCCGGGAACGCGAGCCGTTTATTGCAAGGGCGGCGGGTACACGGAGTTTTCCCTGGCGCGCCATGGTCGTAGCGGGCGATGACAAGGCTTTGGCGGATAATGATCTCGTGTATAAGTTGGCATCACCTTCACGGTTGAAAGATATATCATGGATAAAGCCGGGCAAGGTAGCCTGGGACTGGTGGAATGACTGGAATATTTATGGCGTGGATTTTAAGTCCGGCGTAAACAACGAAACCTATAAATATTACATTGATTTCGCTGCTGCGAACAAGATTGCATACGTGATCCTTGACGAGGGATGGGCTGTGAACCTCAAAGCCGATCTACTCCAGGTTGTTCCCGAAATTGATGTTAAAGCACTGGTCGACTATGGCCGGTCGAAAAATGTCGACATTATCCTGTGGGTTGGCTATTACGCTTTTAACCGCGATATGGAAAATGTCTGCAGGCATTATGCGCAGATGGGGGTGAAGGGATTCAAGGTCGATTTTATGGACCGCGACGACCAGGAAATGGTGCGTTTCTATTATCGCGCCGCAGCACTGGCCGCCAGATACAAACTTCTCCTCGACTTTCACGGCGCCTACAAGCCGACGGGATTGCAGCGCACCTATCCCAACGTAATCAATTTTGAAGGCGTTCACGGGTTGGAGCAACTGAAATGGTCGCCACCATCCGTCGACCAGGTGACCTATGATGTCACAATCCCGTTCATCAGGATGGTGGCTGGTCCCATGGATTATACACAAGGCGCGATGCGAAACGCTTCGAAAGGAAATTACAGGCCCATTAACAGTGAGCCGATGAGCCAGGGCACGCGATGCCGTCAACTCGCGCAGTATGTCATTTTCGAGGCGCCCTTTAATATGCTTTGCGATAACCCATCCAATTACATGGCGGAGCCTGAGTGCACAAAATTCATTGCCGCAGTGCCAACCACCTGGGACAATACGATTTCACTGGATGGAAAGATCGCGTCGTACGTCGCAATCGCGCGGCAGAAGGGAAAAGACTGGTATATTGGCGCGTTGACAAACTGGGATGCACGAACGCTTGAACTCGACCTCCGTTTCTTACCGGCAGGCAGTTTTAAAGCCGAAGTTTTTCAGGATGGTGTGAACGCCGACAGGGCAGGGCGCGACTTTTCGCACAAGACCGTCACCATTGGTGCAGACCGGAAACTGAAAATCAGCATGGCCCCGGGCGGCGGTTATGTTGCCAGGATCTACGCGGAATAATTCAGCTGCTGAGGGCGCTCTCCTGTCTACCTGACTATTCGGTAGCGAGGGTGATCTTCAGCGGAATTTTTTTCAAGGGCTTGTCTTCATTGTAGACTTTTTCGCTGGCGATCTTGTCGACGACGTCCAGCCCTTCCGTGACTTCACCAAATACGGTGTACCGCCCGTCAAGCGACATATAGCCGCCCTGGGTGAGGTAGGTTTGCTTTTGTGCGGGGGTCAGCTTCAGCCCTAGATTTGCCGCTTCCTGGTCAATGTCCCAGTCCGCATACCGCTCTCCCTGGATGATAAAGAATTCTGTGGACGAAGATTCCAGTTCAGGATTGTTTTCGTCCACCCGCGCCATTGACAAGGCGCCTTTTTTGTGGAAATGTTCCGGGTTGAATTCCGCCGGGATCCTGTAATTCAGTTTCTTGTTCAGGTCGCCTCCCTGGATCATAAATTCGTAGACAATGCGGTAGAAGTTGGCGTCGTCGTAATACCCCTCCTTGATCAGTTTTACAAAATTCGCACGGTGTAATGGTGTGTCGTCATACAGTTTCAGTTTCATGGTGCCATGCGCGGTTTCGATGACCACCCGGTTTTCAGGATTTTTTCTGCCATATTGTGTCAAGACCTCGCGGACATTTCCCGGTGTAATGACGATCGCCTCCTTCCGGGTGCAGGAGCAGATGATCAGTATCAGAATAATGCAGCGCATCGCCTCTTCGTTTCCCTAAATATATAACTCTTGGCCATAACGGGGAAACCGGTCTCTGCCCATGACGGCGACAGCCCGATGGCATTTGATTTTGGCGCTTCCTTAAAAAAATTATGGCAACGATCACGCGCACCAGCCGCAGGCCCGTAAAACGGAAGGCTGCTAAAAAGGAAGCGAAGAAGGACGTGGCGAAGTCCTACAACGCCTACAAGGAATTTGAAGGGAAGCAATATACCGGCATGAAGATCGGCCGGCGGCACAAGTGGTATTATGACAAGGGAGAATGGAAGGAGCGGAAAATAACACCAGACAAATGGGAGTTCGAATATGCGGTCACCAAACGTCGCGCGGGAAAAGCGCCGGCTGGCTCAGGCGTTCCGGTAGGGACGGAATACCACTGGTATATCCTGGCTCACCAGCATGCCCGTAAACTCAACGCGAATGACTACACGACGTCAATGTCGGGCATCAAATATAAAGTAGCACACAAACGCGCTGATCATGATCAATGGAATGCCTCCGACAAGGCACAACGCAAACGACTCATCAAGCTTCTTCAGGAAATGATTGCAGAACTGGAAAAGGATCCTTCCGACATGAAGCAATAATCCCATGAAAGACGAATGCGCAGCAAACGTTTTTCATAGTATCCTTGATAGACTGTTGTCAGCGTACGACTACATCCTGCAGATCGAATGACGTTGTCTCCAGCTCATCCCGATTGTCGTGGATGGTAAAGATCATGTCATTGAGATCAAAGTCGCCTGTTTCAATTACAGGATTGTCTTCAAAGGCAAGGACGATATCACCGCAGTCTTTTTGCTTGAAGAAAATGTGTTGCTGTTGGCCACTTTGATTTAAATGATAATCGGTGAACACGGCCGGCTTATCGTAGTTAATGGTGCCATGGTCCCAGCCCTGGAATATCAGGAAGAAACCAATGACCGTCCCGGCAGAAAATTCTCCCGTTCCGATCTTTACCATATCGCCTTGTTTCAGGATACGATCCGATACATTGGGGAAAATAATTTCCCATTTAAAATCATCGCCGGACTGTGGCACGTCGTTTGCGTTATAGGTATAGTATCCGAACGTGTTGGAATAGCCAGCGCCCTCCGAAATAAAGGTTACATACACTTCGCTGTCTTTCGTCAGAACAACTTTTTTCTGAACCGTGTCGGCAAAAAAGCCTTCGTTGTTAGTGCGGTTGTTCTTGTATTCGGGGAACATGTCCATGATACTCCTGTAAAGCGTCTGGCAGGGTTTGGAAGGAATAATGTTTTCCGGCAATTCATTTATTCTTTCAACTTCCGGGGTACACGCAACAATGGTAATCAACGCCAGCCCGATCCAGCGACTTCCACGGGTAATAATTTTTTTCATGACTAAAGTTTGTATGACTCTCATACCATGATAAAAAACTAGTGCCATAACAGGCGCCCAGCCCGGGTGCCGTAAGCAAAAGGGCAGTCCGTCGCCGATCACGTCGGCTCAACGTGATAACCGGAACCCGGTACGGCAGAAACTCCGCGGACGACCTTGCACGACTGGCTGGTTGAGATTGGACAATCGTTTGTACGTTGCGTATGTGCGTTCATGATTCGCGGTTTTGAGCGGCTTTTATTTCTTGTCTATATTCGCGCCGTTATTGACATGAATCACCAGAAACACTACGGCGCCGCGGTCCTTGCATTCGTGATGTGGGGCTTTTTTTCAATACCCCTTCGCGCGTTGCAGGCATATTCAGCCGGCGAGATCCTTTACTTCCGCATCCTTATCTCGGCCCTGGTGCTGATAGCGGTGGTGGCCGCCTTCAAGCGCAACGATCTGAAAAAGGATTTGGAAACCCTGCACGCTTTATCGCGCCCGGAACGAAACAAGATGGTCTTACTAACCCTTGCCGGCGGTGCGTTGCTTACAGTCAACTGGTTAACCTTTATTTACATCGTCAATCATATCAATATCAAGACCGCCTCTTTCTCTTACCTGATCTGCCCGGTTATTACCGCCGTGCTGGGTTACGTACTGATCCGGGAAAGAATGACACCGCTCCAATGGATAGCCGTGGGCATGTGCGCGATCAGTTGTGTGGTGATGGGCATGCATTCTGTGATGGAGCTGGGCTATAGCTTTCTGACGGCTTTTACTTACGCCCTATACCTGATATCGCAGCGGCGCAACCAGGGATTTGACCGTATTATCATCCTGTCTGTCCAGGTCATTTTTTCCTTCCTTTTGATGAATATGTTTTACAGCAGCCTTGTCCATACCATCCCCGTCGCGGCCAGGTTTTATTGGATAGCGCTGATGATCGCCGTCCTCTTTACAGTTATACCCTTGTTTTTAAACCTTTTTGCGCTGAATAAAATCAATTCTGCGACCATCGGTATATTGATGTATGTCAATCCGCTGATCAACTTCAGTGTCGCCTTTATTATTTTTGATGAGGACGTCAACCTGACCCAGATCGTTGGTTATGGTATTATCGTCGTTGCACTGGTGATGTTTAATTACGACAATTTCCGGAAGTTGCAGACTGCCGTTGGTGCCCAGCGGAACGCCACCTAAAAGACGCCTGAGGAGCCCGGACGTTGGCTGGCATTTCTTTTTCAGCATATCCCTGATGGACTTACAAGCGCAGATCATATGGCTGTTTGTGCTGGCCATACCCGTGGCCTGCATTGCCTGGACCGTTACGCACGAAGAAGTATTCCGGGAACCCCATGAATATTGTGTACGACGTTCGCGTGAGAGCAGGCATATCCTCACGCGCAAATTTTTCTATTTGCTTACCTGCGAATATTGCTTCAGTCATTATGTAACGATCTTCTTCCTGATCCTGACGGGATACAAACTTCTCCTGGACGACTGGCGGGGATACCTTATCAGCGGGTTTGCCATCGTTTGGATCGCCAACATCTACATGAGCCTCTATGCCTTCCTGAGAATCGATATCAAAAAGGAGCGCATCATTGCCAAAAAAGAGGAGGAGAGTATCCAGGGGAACAGTGACAGGCCATCCGTGAAGCCGCCGAACCGGCCTATCGAAAAGTCTCGAACCAGGGTATAAACTGCTGCAACATCGGTACGAAACTGCTGCCGTGGGTGCCGCCCGGGATCAATGTCAGTGAAACGCTGGTGCTGCCGGCATCTTTGAATTTTTGCAATGTGACTTCCGAATTTTGATAGGGGATCACTTCATCACGGGTGCCGTGATAAAGGCGGATGGGTATCCTGGTATTCCAACCGGCGACGCTATTATCGGCAAGTGCTTTCTTGAATTCGGTTTCTGTTCCTGCGGTTTTTAACGCGTTGTAAAAATCCGGGTCGAGTAAATCGCTGACCGCCGTTGTCAACTGCCTGTTGATCGTCCACCCATCGTGCTGCCCATTCATATAGACAGATAAAGATTTTGCGTACTTGTCGCGAAAATAATCATCAAGCGGCCTGTTCCAGTCATACGTCGTGTTGTACGACATGATCACAAATGCAAGGTAAGCCGGGTAGGTGTAGTAAGACTGCGTCGTAACACTTTTAAGCATGGCGGTAAGGTCGTATCCCCCCGCACCGGCGGCCACGGCGGTGAGGGTAAGCCCGTGGTTTTTATTCGTCTCGATCTCCTTTGCCGCGGCCAGTGTAACATATCCGCCTTCTGAATAGCCCGCTAAAAAAAGCTGGTCGCTGAAAGCGATACCTTCCTTTGCCAGGTGAACCTTGGTTTGTTTGATCATGTCGATCACCGCCGACGCAGAGTACTGTTCGTCGTAATAAGGATGAAAGATATCCGAAGATTCGCCATAGCCGATAAAGTCCGGCATTACGGCAATGTATCCGGCCGACGCAAAGTACTCCATGCCACTAAAACTGCCGGATACGGATGGCGCATCATCTTTGATGAATGTTGTACCATGCTGCAGGCTGATAAGCGGCGCGTTGCCGGTGAGCCCGACCGGAACAAACAACAATCCCGAAGCTTTGACAGGATTGTTTTTATACGTTGTCTGATACGTGATCCTGAATGTCTTGACGCTGTATCGCAACAACGCGTCGAGGTCCCGCTGACCAGCCATCTGCGCAAAGGCCTTCAGCGTTTCCAGCGAGGTTTCAGCCAGTGGCGTAGCCTTGTACGCCAAGATATTATCTGCCGGCAGTGTATTGCCGGTCGACTCGTCCGTTTCACAGGCCAGCAGCAGGCTTGCAACGAGGATTCCGATGTAAAGTGATTTTGACATAACTACTGATAAAGGGAAACACGGTCGAAAAAAGTTCCGCCGGCCCCGCCACTGCCATCAGCACAGGCTTGCTTGTTCCGGATTTATGGCTTAATATCGCCATGACAACGTGTATTTCGGGCAAAAAAGCCTACCAGACGCAGGAAACCGCAGAGGACGCATTGCTGGAAGCATGGACGCGATACAACTACAACCCGTCCAACGGCCCGGTCGCTGTTTACCGCTGTGATGATTGCGGGTTTTATCATTTTACTTCCAAAGGCGAGATGAGCGCGAAACTGGCAAAGTTCCTGGCCAGCGATGAAATCCGTCGCCGCGCGCAAGCCGATTACTGGAATGACAAATTAAAAGGTCGTTAGTGGTGAGCTTTATAAAAAAAATGGATGCCGCGGCGATGAGCATCCATTAAAATTTAATGCACTTCCGGTGATGTCACAACCCAAAAGTCACACCGGCCGACACCGAGATCGCCTGGTTGTTGACGGTTCCATCGGCTTTCGAGAGGTCACTGAGGCCATGTGTATACCGGGCATCAATGATGA